>NZ_JBSFTC010000260.1:0-15961 GCF_053590415.1 Nonomuraea sp. NPDC003201 | reverse complement strand
GCCGGCCAGCCGGTCGGCCTCCTCGACGTCGCGGTCGAGCAGGCGCAGCTCCTCGCGCTGCCGGTCGAGCCGCTCGAACCCCTCGGCGATCTCGTGGATCTCCCCCTCGCCCAGCGGCGGCAGGGCGCTCGACAGCAGGTCGGACAGCAGGCCCGGGTCGAGGCGCTCGGAGAGCTTGGGGGTGCGCAGCTGGCGCAGGGCGGTGAGGAGCGAGTCGTAGCGCTGCTCGTTGAGCGCCTGGTAGAGCGTCTGGCGCACGACGGCGCGGTAGGCGTCGGCGGACTCGTGGACCTGTCCCGATGTGCCGAGCTCCTCGGCGAGCTGGGCCTTGGTCAGGGGCTGGCCGCCTTCGCCGGTGAGCCGGATGCCGTCGGGGGCGTCGACGCGGGCCTCGGTCGTGAAGTACGCGGCGGTGACGTTCTTGGTGTGGACGGTGGCCTGGAGCCGGGCGCCGCACGTGAACCAGCGCCCGTCGGCGTGCCGGAACTCCAGCCACACGTAGCCGACCCGGGTGGTGCCGGTGGCGCCGTCGCCCATGAGGTTCCAGTGCATGGTGCGCTCGGTGCCGCCGAACGTGGACAGCCTGCTCGGCTTGAGGCTGGCGTCGAGCACGTACGGGAGCAGCAGCTCCAGCACCTTGGACTTGCCGCTGCCGTTGGGCCCGCGCAGCAGCAGCCTGCCCCGGTGGAACTCGAACACCTCGTCGTAGTAGCGCCACACGTTCATGATCCCCGCGCGTACGGGCACCCAGCGGGCGTCCATGCCCTGCGCACGCGTGCCGGTGGTGAGTGTGGCGGTGAGCTCCGTGACTGTCATGAATCCTCCTGGACGGCCGTGCCGCGGTCGACCCGGTAGCGGGCCGCGGCAGGCAGGGCGGCGACCCGGTCACCCGTGCGGCGGGCCAGCCCGAACAGTTCGAGCACCTCCAGCGCGTCGGCGGCCAGCCGCGGCCCGCCGCCGTCGGACTGGTACGCCTTGGCCCACTGCGGGAAGCGGCGCAGCAGCTCCGTGGCCTCGGCGTCGACCCGGGCGGCCCGGACGGGGCCGGCGGAGACGAGCAGGTCGAGCATGAGCAGGGCGGCCACCTTGGCGTGGCTTCCGTCGTCGGGGAACTTGGTGTCCGTGGCGGTGGCGTCGGCGTCGATGAGCAGGAAGCCCTCGGCCCGTTCCTCCAGCACGAACCCGGCCTCCTCCGCGGCGCGGCGGATGATCCGGCGGCCGGTGAGCGAGGCGGCGTAGGCCGACTGCTCGGGGGTCAGCTCGTCGCGGTAGACGACGGGCTCGTCGAGGAGGCGGCGCATAAGGGAGTGCCTGGCCCACAGGTTGCGCTGGGTCTCGGTCGGCTCGTCGCCGCCGTAGCGGGGCTCGGTGGTGAGCGTGCCGAGCACCCGGCCCATCGGGTCGTCGCCCTCGGCGGCGATGCGGGACGGGGGCACCGGGGCGGCGAGGAGCCTGATCACGCGGGTGGTGTCGACGCGGTAGAGCACCTTGGCGTCCTCGTCGTCGAGGTAGGAGTCGGTCGCGCCGTCCATGGCCGTGACCGCGCCGTAGTGCTCCAGCTGTTTGAGCGCGTCCACGAACGCGGCCCGTTCCTCGCTCCTGACCGGGTCGAACGCGGGCACCCCCGCCTCCACGGCGGCGGCCTGGACCACGCGCTGGGCGAGCATGCCGATCGTGGTGACCGGCGAGGTGAGCAGCTCGGCGGCGCAGAGGCAGAGCAGCGTGTAGCGGCGGCGGTCGAACGGGGCCCTGGTGGTGCGGCGGCGCCGGGCGGGCCGGGTGGCGCTCGCCTCGGATCTGACCTTGACGAGGCGGGCGTACCCCTGGCGCGGCTCCACCACCAGCCGCCAGCCGCAGAAGTAGTCGAACCACTGGATCAGCGGCTGCCGGCGCTTCCTGATCAGGTCGAAGGCGGCGGCGTCGTCGTGCAGGGACACCAGCGGCCGGCCGAGCAGGGTCCTGATCGCCCGCGCGATCTCCTCCTTCTCGGCTCTGACGAGCTGGTTGGCCAGGCTGCTCATGCGCCCGCCGCCTGCTCGTGGTAGGCGGCGGAGCCGCCCACGCGGGCGAGCCCCAGGGAGCGCACGTCGATGAGGTAGTCGGGGCCGCGGAACCAGCCGTCCGACGTACGCAGCACCGCCACCGCGCCGTCCTCCGGGGCCCGCAGCACGATCTCCACCCGCCCGTCCGAGGTCACGGCCCGCCGGAACCCGGTCGAGTCGACCTGCTCGGCCAGGGCCCTGCCGAGCAGGTCGAGCAGGCGCCCGAACGTGTCGTGGTCGAGCTCCCCCAGCTGCGACAGCCGGGTCGCCCCGGTGGTGGCCAGCGCCGACCAGGCGGCCTCCAGTTCGGCCCGCTCCTTCCCGGCCCGCTCCTGGCGCTCGGCCCGCAGGGCGATGACGTCGCGCACCTTGCCCGTGCGGCCCATCCGCTCGGTGCGCCCGCGCGAGCGCAGCAGCGCCGACACCTCCACGGGCTCGGCCTCCCGCCACGGCACCCCGGCCGGGATCAGCTCCGCGTCCGCGTGCCCCAGGTGCGCGTGCCGGGCGGGGCCCAGCCCGAACGCCGCGTCCCACAGCCGGTGGGCGTCGTCCTCGCTCGGAGCGCCGGCGAACCAGCGGGCCAGCGTACGGAAGTCGGCGGCGGCGCTGGAGGAGCGGCGGCGGGAGTCGGTGATCCGGTCGAGCACCTGGAGCAGCGACACGATGGCCCGCCGCGCCACGTCATGGAGCCGGCGGATCCGCGGCTCCCCCCAGTCGTCCGATCCGTCGGTCGGCCTGTCCTCGGGCGCGAACCACCGGCACAGGCCCTCCCACCTGGCCGCCCGCGCCGCCAGCCACGACGTGACGTGATCCGTGCCCGGCGCCTTCGGCAGGTCGGCCCCGTCGAGCGCGCGGGCGTGCAGCACGGCGACCCCGTGCCCGGCCACCTCGCGCAGGGCGGCGGCGATGGCGTCGCCGCGCTGCTCCAGATTGCTCACGAACTCCTGCAGGTAGGCCACGGTGGCCCCCTTGACCTCGTGGAACGTGGTGAGGTCGGTCCCCTCGACGCGCAGCAGCCGCTGCAGCTCGCCGTTGAACTGCCTGGTGTTGTCGCGCAGCCCGTCGAGGTGGCCTTCGAGCTCCTCAAGGCTCGCGAAGATCCGCCGGTTGCGCCCGGGGTCCGGGTCGCGCAGCAGCGACTCCAGCTCCCCCAGCCGGTCGGCGATGGCGTCGAGCACCGCGGTCTGCAGCGCGCCGGCGGAGGTCAGCACCGCCATCGCGTGCCGCACGCCGGCGAAGGCCGCCTCGCCGCGCCTGGTCAGCGAATACTGCAGGTTCTTGCGCTCGTACTCCTCGGCGGTGGCGAAGCTGCCGGCGTGGTTGAAGATGACGTCGAGCAGCCCCCACCCCGCGAGCTGCTTGAGCGTCGCGGTCAGCTCCTGCTCGCCGACCGGCGCGTACCAGCCCACCGCCCGCAGCCGCTCCCGCGCCGCCTCCACGGTGAGCGCCGTCTCCAGCCGCTCGCCGGCCTCGCCGAAGGCGTAGAGGACCGCGGTGTTCAGGTCTGCCCGGTCGGTGGTGGCGAACCGGAACATCTCCGGCGGCACCCGTGGCGGCTCAGCCATCGCCCCGCTCCCCTCGCCGCACGATTTCCACGCGCGCAACCGTAGCGGGAAGCCCCCATGACCCGGCCCCGGTTTGCGCGCAGATCACCGAGGGTACGGCGGCGGCATGGGAACGGGGGCCGGGATGGCGGAGTTCGGTACGACACGTCCCCGCGCCTGACGCGAGATCGGCGCGATTGGGCACCCGAGCACTACCATGCGATTACCTTGTCGAGGGCGGCGCATGGGCGAGCCCCGAATTCGCGCTTGCAGACGATCTATTCCAGCGCCCTTAAAGGCCGCCGCAAGCTGTCACATTCACGTTCTATTCATGCGACGTCTAATCACCATCATTTCGCCCGCCATCGCAGGCTTGATCGCCGCCGCCGGTCTGGCGGCGCCGGCGCGGGCGACCGGGCCCGGCGGACTCGACGCTTATTACGGTCAGCGGGTGGCCTGGTCCTCCTGTGGCAACGGATATGAATGCGGGAAATTGCGGGTCCCGCTCGACTATTCGAAGCCCGGCGGCAGGCAGATCAAGATCAGCCTGGTCCGGTTGCGCGCCACCGGAAAGAAGATCGGGTCGATCGTGCTCAACTTCGGCGGCCCGGGCATCTCCGGCGTCGATTCGTTGAAAGCCGCGAAGACCATGGTGTCCCCTTCTCTCAGGCAGCGGTTCGACGTGGTCGGCTTCGACCCGCGCGGCGTGGGCGCCTCGGCTCCCGTGCGCTGCCTCGGCACGCTCGGCCTCGACGCGCTCTTCGCCACCGACCCGACGCCCGACAACCGCACCGAGGTCAAGCAGGCCAAGCAGTGGGCCAAGGCGTTCGCCGGCGCCTGCGCGAAGAACGCGGGCAAGCAGCTCCTCGCGCACGTCGGCACCGGCGAGGCCGCCAGGGACATGGACGTGATGCGGGCCGCGCTGGGCGAGCGACGGCTGACGTACCTCGGCTGGTCGTACGGCACCTACCTCGGCGCCAGGTACGCCGACCTGTTCCCCACGAGGATCCGCGCCATGGTGCTCGACGGGGCCGAGAACCCGAACCAGACCGGCGTCGAGTTCGCCCGGTCACAGGCCAAGGGCTTCCAGGTGGCGACCGAGTCGTTCATGCGCGACTGCTTCAAGGCCAAGGACTGCCCGTTCAAGAAGCACTCCGTCGGCGCGGCCTGGAAGCGGCTGGACGCGCTGTACAAGCGGGCCGACCAGGCGCCGCTGCGCAACACCTACGACGGCCGGCAGGTCAGCGAGGCCGTCGCGCGGACCGGCGTCATGAACGCCCTCTACGCGGTGGCCTACTGGCCGACGCTGCGGGTCGCGCTGGCGGACGCGTTCAAGGGCGACGGCACGAAGCTGCTGCTGCTCGCCGACGACTACAACGGCCGGCGGGCCGACGGCAGCTACGACAACCGGTACGAGGCGCTCATGGCGATCAACTGCCTCGACCACCCCGAGTCGGGCTGCCCGTACTGGCCGGTCAAGGGCACCAGGTTCGCCAAGAAGGTGCGGGCCCAGGGCTCGCCGCCGATCGTGGTGGTGGGCACGACCCGCGACCCGGCCACGCCGTACGGCCTGGCGAAGGCGCTGGCGTCCCAGCTGTCGAAGGGCGTGCTGCTGACCAACGACGCCGACGGGCACACCGCGTACAGCGGCGGTTCGAGCTGCGTGGAGAAGCAGATCGACCGCTACCTGATCACGGTCGTCCCACCGCGGCCCGGAGCCTGCTCCGCCTCGCACACTACTGGGGCGTAAGCCTCCTGTTCCCCCAGTCCCACACCACGGTGTGGGACTGGTGTCGTTCGGGTCAACCACGGTCGCGCCTGCGGGGCGCGCGTGCCGTGCCGGGAGAGATTGGCGGACGTAGCCGGAAAAGTCCCTCCCGAGGAGCCCATGGAGTCGCTGCTGGTCCTGCACGCGGTGGCGGCGGTGTGCGCTCCCTGGCTGGTCAGGCGCACGTCCCTGGCCGTGCTCGCCCTTCCCCCGGGCATCGCCTTCGTCGCCGTCCTGCTGTGGCTGCCCCCTCAGGAGAGCGCGGCCTGGGCGCCCGTGCTGGGGCTGGAGCTGTCCTTCCGCGCCGACGCATTGGCCGTGCTGATGATGTCGCTGGTCACCGGCGTGGGCGCGCTGGTCATGATCTACAGCTCCCGCTACTTCAGCCGGGACGACGAAGGGCTCGGGCGCTACGGCTGCTTCATGACGGGCTTCGCCGGGTCGATGCTGGGGCTGGTGGCGGCCGACGACCTGCTCCTGCTGTACGTCTTCTGGGAGCTGACCACCGTCTTCTCCTACCTGCTCATCGGGTACGACCCCGAGAGCAGGCTGAGCAGGCAGGCCGCCATGAAGGCGCTGATGGTCACCACGTTCGGCGGCCTGGCCATGCTGGCGGGGTTCGTCCTGCTCGGGCAGGCCGCGGGCACGTACCGCGTCTCGGACATCGTCGCGCACCCGCCCCACGCGGGCCCCGTCGCCGTCGTGCTCATCCTGGCCGGCGCGCTGTCGAAGTCGGCGATCTTCCCGTTCAGCATGTGGCTGCCGGCCGCCATGGCCGCCCCCACCCCCGTATCGGCCTACCTGCACGCGGCCGCCATGGTGAAGGCCGGCGTGTACCTGCTGGCCAGGCTCGGCCCCGCGCTCGGGGACCTGACGGTCTGGCGGGCGGTGGCGGTGCCGCTCGGCCTGGTCACGATGGTGCTGGGCGGGTGGCGGGCGCTGCGCGAGACGGATCTCAAGCGGCTGCTCGCCTACGGCACGGTCGGCCAGCTCGGCTTCCTCACGGTGCTGTTCGGCTCGGGCGACGGGGGCGCGGCGCTGGCCGGCGCGGGCATGCTGCTGGCGCACGCGCTGTTCAAGGCCGCGCTGTTCCTGGTGGTGGGCATCGTCGATCACGCGGCGGGCACCCGCGACCTGCGCGAGCTGAGCGGGGTCGGCCGGTCGATGCCGTGGGTGTGCGGGGTCGCGGTGCTGGCGGGAGCGTCGATGGCGGGGCTGCCGCCGCTGGCCGGGTTCGCGGGCAAGGAGGCCGCGCTGGAGGCGCTCATGGGCGCGCCGGTCGTGCTGGCGGGCGTGGTGGCCGGGTCGGCGTTGACGGCGGCGTACACGCTGCGGTTCCTGTGGGGCGCGTTCTGCGACAAGCCGGGGGTGGCGGCGCGGCAGACGCATCCCATGCCCGCGGCCATGACGGGACCTGCCGCGCTGCTGTCGCTGCTCGGGCTGGTCCTGACGCCGTTCGCCGGGTGGTTCGCCTCCGCCTTTTCCGGATATATCGGGACATTTCACATTAAAGGGCATGACGTCCATCTGGCGCCGTGGGGCGGCTTCACCCTGCCGCTCCTGCTGTCGGCGGTGTCGGTGGCGGCCGGGGTGGCGCTGTTCCTGGCCAGGGAGCCCGTGGCCAGGACGGGGGCGGCGCTGCACGTGGTCGACTCCGGGCAGGTCTTCTGGGCGCTCGTGCAGCGGCTCGACCGCTTCGCCATGCAGCTCACCGGCTTCATCCAGCGCGGGTCCGTACCCGACTACCTGACGCTCACCCTGCTGGCCGCGGTCGGCGTCGGCGTGTTCTCCCTCGCCTCCGGCGGCCCGCCCCACCTCGGCGTGCCCGTCGTCCTCTGGCAGCGCCCCGAGCAGCCCGTCGTCGCCGTCCTGATGGTGGCGGCGGCCGTGCTGGCGCTGTTCGCCCGCGCGTTCATCCTGCTGGCCCTGGTCGTCGGCCTCACCGGGTACGGCACGGCGCTGCTGTTCCTCGCGCACGGCTCGCCCGACCTGGCGCTCACCCAGTTCCTGGCCGAGACGGTGAGCCTGGTCATGTTCGCGCTGGTGCTGCGGCGGCTGCCGCTCGGCCCGGTCAGGGGGCGGCTGCCGTTCCCGTTCAGGGTGGCGCTCGGGCTGGCCGTGGGGGTGGTGGTCACCGGCGCGGGCATGCTGGCGATGGGCGCGCGGACCGCCGAGCCGGTCGGCGCGCACCTGGAGGCGGCCGCCGGGCAGGCCGGCGCCCGGAACATCGTCAGCGCCCTCATCGTCGACCTGCGCGCCTGGGACACCATGGGCGAGAGCACGGTGCTCGTCGTGCTGACCCTGGGCGTGACGAGCCTGGTGTTCCTGCGGCGCAGGTCGTACCACATCGAGCCGGTCGAAGGGCCGCCCGCCGAGCGCACCCGCTGGCTGTCGGCCACGCTGCCGCGCGGGCAGCGGGCGCTGGCGTTCGAGGTGGTGGCCCGGCTGACGTTCCACACGGTCCTGGTGCTCTCGGTGTTCCTGCTGTTCATCGGGCACAGCGAGGTCGGCGGCGGGTTCGCCGGCGGCATCGTGGCCGGGCTGGCGATCACCGTGCGCTACCTGGCGGGCGGGCGGAACGAGCTGGCCGCCGCGCTCCCGGTGCACGCCGGGGTGCTCATGGGCGCCGGGCTCACGCTGTCGGCGGGCACGGCGCTGATCGGGCTGCTGTTCGGGCGGGCGGCGCTCGACCTGCTGACCGTGGACGTGAGCGTGCCCCTGGCCGGGCACCTGCACGTGTCCACGGGGCTGCTGTTCGACCTCGGCGTGTACGTGTCCGTCGTCGGCATGGTCCAGGACATCCTGCGCTCCCTCGGCGCCGAGCTGGACCGGCAGGAGAGCATGTGACCGTCACCCTGCTGCCCTTCCTGGCCTGCTTCGCGATGGTCGCCACCGGGGTCACGCTCCTGCTGGAGCGGAGCCTGGTACGGGTGCTGGCCGGCGTCGTCCTCCTGGGCAACGGCATCAACCTGCTGATCGTCACCGCGGGAGGCGACCCGGGCGGCCCGCCCTTCGTGGACGTCCGCGGGCGGGCCGACCCGCTGCCGCAGGCCATGGTGCTCACCGCGATCGTGATCACCCTGGGGGTGACGGCGTTCCTGCTGGCCCTGGCGCACCGGTCGTGGCAGCTGTCCGGGAGCGACGAGGTCCAGGACGACACCGAGGACCGCCGCGTACGGCTGCGCGCCCGGCGCGGCGAGCTGAGCGACGCCGTGCGCGCCCGGCGGGACGCCTACCGGCGGCTGGTCGCCGAGCAGCGCGCCGAGCTGGCCAAGCTCGCCGCCGAGCAGGCCGAGCGCGAGCGGCTGCAGGAGGCCGACCTGGAGCAGCGCATCTCCAGGGTGCACGACGAGCTCGAACGGTGGATGCACGAGCGGCGGCAGGAGGGGCTGACCGAGGAGGAGGTGCACCTGCGCTTCGAGGAGGCGGGGCGGCGCGAGGACGCGGCCGCCCTGGACAACGCCGAGCGCATCGAGCAGCTGCGCGAGCAGCACACGCGGGGGCGGGAGGAGCAGGCGGCCAGGGAGCGGGGGATGCGGAGAAGGCTCAAGGCACGGCAGCGGGAGGCGCGCAGGCAGATGCGGGCGGCCATCAGGGAGGAGCGGGAGCGCCAGGCCCTCGCGCAGGACCCCGAGCTGGAAGGCGAGGACTGACCCCGTGGAGAGGCTGATCTGCGTGCCCGTGCTGCTGCCGCTCCTGGCCGCCGGCGTGAAGCTGGCGATCGGCGGGCGGCTGCGCCGGCTGCAGTCGCTCATCAGCCTGGTCACGCTCGCCGTCTCGGTCGTCGTCTCGGCGCTGCTGCTGGTCGCCGCCGACACCCGCGGCCCGCTGGTCACCGAGCTGGGCGGCTGGCCGGCGCCCGTCGGCATCTGCCTGGTGGCCGACCGCCTGTCCACGCTGGTGCTGCTGGTGTCGTCGGCGGTGACGTTCTGCGTCATGGTGTACTCGGTCGCCAACGCCTACGCCGCGCAGGAGCACGACGCCCCCATGGCGATCTTCCATCCGGCGTTCCTGGTCATGGTGGCCGGGGTGGCGGACGCGTTCCTGTCGGGCGACCTGTTCAACCTGTACGTGGCGTTCGAGCTGCTGCTGAGCGGCTCGTACGTGCTGCTCACCTTCGGCGGCACCGAGTCCAGGATCCGGGCGGGCGCCACGTACACGCTGATGGCCCTGGCCTCGTCGATGTTGTTCCTGATCGCGCTGGGAGTCACGTACGCGGCCACCGGGACGCTGTCGATGGCGCAGCTCGCCGAACGGTTCGCCACGTTGCCCGTGCAGGTGGCGCTGCTGGTGGAGCTGACGCTGCTGCTGGCGTTCGGCATCAAGGCGGCGATCTTCCCCATGTCGGCCTGGCTGCCGGACTCCTATCCCACCGCGCCCGCCCCGGCCACGGCCGTGTTCGCGGGCCTGCTGACCAAGGTCGGCGTCTACTCGATCATTCGTCTGGAGGCGCTGCTGTTCCCGGGCGGGCCGGTGTCGACGCTGCTCATGTGGGTGGCGCTGGCCACGATGCTGACGGGCGTGCTGGGCGCGGTCGCGCAGACCGACCTCAAGCGCATGCTCTCGTTCACGCTGGTCAGCCACATCGGCTACATGGTGTTCGGCGTCGGCCTGTCCACGGTCGCCGGGCTGGCCGGGGCGATCTTCTACGTGGTGCACCACATCACCGTGCAGACGACCCTGTTCCTGGTGACGGGGCTGGTGGAGCGGCGCACCGGCACCACGTCGGTGAACGGGCTCGGCGGCCTGATGACGACCGCGCCCCTGCTGGCCGTGCTGTTCTTCGTGCCCGCCATGAACCTGTCGGGCATCCCGCCCATGTCCGGCTTCCTCGGCAAGCTGATGCTGGTGCAGGCGGGCCTGGCCGACGGCCGCCCGCTGCCCGTCGCCCTCGTGGCCGGGGGCCTGGTGACGAGCCTGCTCACCCTGTACGCCGTGGCCCAGACGTGGAGCAAGGCGTTCTGGCGCGGCCCGCGGGCCGTGCGGGCGGGCACGGTCGTGGAGAGCGAGGAGTACACCGGCGAGGACCCGACCGTCACCACGACGGCCGTCCCGGTAGCGCTGACGGCGTCGGTGGCGGCGCTGGTCGCCATGGGGCTGTCGTTCACGGTGCTGGCCGGGCCGCTGTCGGCGTTCACGCATCGGGCCGCCGCCGAGTTGACGGCCCGCGAGCCGTACGTCACGGCCGTGCTCGGGGGGCGGCCGTGAAGCCGCGGCTGGCGCTGATCGCCTGGCTGGCGGTGGTGTGGGTGACGTTGTGGGGCGAGCTTTCTGCCGGCAACGTGCTGGGCGGGCTGGCGGTCGCGCTGGTGGTGACGTGGCTGCTGCCGCTGCCCGTCCTCGACCCGGGCATCAGGATCCATCCGGTGGCGCTGGTGGACTTCCTGCTCTGGTTCGGCCGGGACCTGGTGGTCTCGACCGTTCGGGTGGTGGTCTGGGTGGTGCGGCCCGGCGTGCCGCCCACCCAGATCGTCCGGGTACGGCTGCGCACGTCGTCGGAGTCCATGACCGTGATGATCATGGTCGCGCTGTCGACCGTGCCCGGCAGCCTCGTCGTGCAGGCCTACCCCGAGGAGCGCGAGCTGGACCTGCACGTTCTGGGGCGTCCGGGAGACGTCACCGAGGCGGTGCGGGCGGACGTGGCCGGGCTGGAGTCGCGCATCGTGGCGGCGTTCGGCACCCGGCGGGACCGGGAGGAGCTGCCGTGACCGTGGTGTACCTCGTGACGCTGGGGCTGCTCGGATGCGCCGCGGCGGCCACGCTCTACCGGGTGGCGCGCGGTCCCACGATGCTGGACCGGGCGGTCGCGGTCGACGTGATGACGTCGCTGTGCATGTGCGGCGTCGGGGCGTTCGCCGTGGTCAGGGACGACTATTCGGACCTGCCGATCCTGCTGGTGCTGTCGCTGCTGGGGTTCGTCGGGTCCGTGTCGCTGGCCCGCTTCTTCTCGGGGAGGTCCCGATGAGCTGGCCCGACGTGGGGGCGGCGGCCTGCCTGCTGCTGGGCGCGACGCTGGCGCTGTCGGCCGGGGCCGGGCTCGTCCGGTTCCGCACCACGCTGGACCGCATGCACGCGGGCACCAAACCGCAGGTGCTCGGCGTGCTGCTGGTGCTGCTGGCCATGTGGCTGCACCGGCCCACCTGGGCGAACGCCGGGCCGCTGCTGCTGGCGGGCATCTCCCAGGTGATCACCGTGTCGGTCGCGGCGTACATGGTGGCGCGGGGCGCCTACTCGCGCGAGCGCGCGGACGACGACACCGAGCTCCCGTCGGAGGACTGATCGTCCGAGCGGTTGAGCGCCGCCTGGCCGAACCAGGTCCACAGGGCCAGCGCGGCCAGGATCCCGCCGGTGGTCCAGCCCAGCACGGGGCCGAACAGGTAGTCGATCACGAGCATGGTGGCCGTCGCCATGGACACGGCCAGCGCGAGCGCGCCGACGATGCCGTAGAGGTTGGAGCGCCGTACCAGGGTCTCCTTGCGCCCCTGCCGGAACAGCACGCGGTGCTGGGCGGTCGGCGCGATGTAGCAGATGGACGCGACCGCGGCGCTGACCAGCGCCAGGTAGAACAGCCACCGGTCGGGCTGGTCCAGCCTGCCGAAACCGGCCGAGAAGGGCACGGTGAGCAGGAACGCGAACAGCACCTGCACCCCGGTCACCGCCACGCGCGCGCCCTGTAAGAGCTCCACGAAGTTCCGGTCCGCGCGCTCCTGCTCCGACTCGTTCTTCACGCCGCCTCCCGCCTCCGGACCGAGAGACTTCTCCTTCCTTGACGGGGCGCGCTAAAACATCGCCCGCAGGATCTTGGCCGGGGTGATGGGCAGATCGCGCACGCGGTGGCCGATGGCGTGGTGCACGGCGTTGCCGACGGCGGCGGCCGTGCCGACGATGCCGATCTCGCCGATGCCCTTGCTGCCCATGGGGTTGAGGTCGTCGTCCTCCTCCTCCAGCCAGACCGCCTCGATCCGCTCCACGTCGGCGCAGGCGGGCACGTGGTACTGGGCCAGGTCGCGCCGGAGGAAGCCGCCGAACTCCTCGTCGGTGTACGTCTCCTCCATCAACGCCATCCCCATGCCCATCGTCATGCCCCCGATGAACTGCGACCTGGCCAGCTCGGCGTCCAGGATGTGCCCCGCGGCGAAGACGCCGAGCAGGCGCGACACCCGTAGCTCGCCCGTCACGGAGTTGACCCGTACCTCGGCGAACTGGGCGCCGAAGGCGTGCCTGGACAGCTCCGCGTCCCGCGCGACCTCCTCGGTGGTGTCGGCGCGGCCCACCGTGCCGTTCACCTTGAGGTGCTCGCAGGCGCGCACGACCGCCGAGCCCCACGAGGCCGTGCCCATGGAGCCGCCCGCGAGCGGGGCGTCCGGCAGGTCGCTGTCGCCCAGCTCGACGTGCACCCGGTCGGGCGCGACGCCCAGCGCGCCGGCCGCGATCCCGGTCAGCGCGGTACGCGCGCCCGTGCCGATGTCGGCGGCGGCCACCTGGACGAGGAAGTCGCCCTCCCGCATGGTGACGACGGCCTTCGACGGCCGGCGCTTGGCCGGGTAGGTGGAGGCGGCCACGCCGGTGCCGACCAGCCACTCGCCCTCCCGCAGGCGCCCCGGCCCGGGATCGCGCCGGTCCCAGCCGAAGCGGCGGGCGCCCTCGCGCAGGCAGGCGACCAGGTTGCGGGAGCTGAACGGCAGGCCGCTGTCCGGCTCCGTCTCCGGCTCGTTGCGGACGCGCAGCTCGATCGGGTCGATGCCGGCGGCGCAGGCCAGCTCGTCCATGGCGGACTCCAGCGCGTACATGCCGGGGCACTCGCCGGGGGCGCGCATCCACGACGGGGTGGCGACGTCCAGCCGGACGAGCCGGTGGGCCGTGCGCAGCGCGGGCGTGGCGTACATGACGCGGGTCGGGGTCGTGGTCTGCTCGGCGAACTCCACCAGCGTCGAGCTCTGCTCGTAGGCCACGTGCTCCAGCGCCGTGAGCCGGCCGTCGGCGTCCGCGCCGAGCCGCAGCCGCTGGATCGTGGGCGTGCGGTAGCCGGTGACGTCGAACATCTGCTGCCTGGTCAGCACGATCTTGACGGGCCGGCCGACGGCCCTGGCGGCCAGGGCGGCCAGCACGGCCTGCGGCCTGGAGGTGCCTTTCGAGCCGAAGCCGCCGCCGACGTGCCGGGACACCACCCGCACCTGCTCACTGGACACGCCGAGGGTCTGGGCGAGGAGGTCGCGGCTCGAGGACGTGCCCTGCGTGGTGTCGTACACCAGCAGCCTGCCCTCGCCGTCCCACAGCGCCAGGGCGGCGTGCGGCTCCATCGGGTTGTTGTGCAGGACGGGGGTCGTGTAGGTCACGTCGATGACGGTCTCGGCCGCGTTGAGCCCGGCTTCGATGTCGCCCTTCACGGTGTCGGACGGGAAGCCGGGGTTGACGGTCTCCGGCTGGTACAGGTTGGGGTGGTCGGCGCGCAGGGCCACGTCATGGATGTCCTGCTCGTACTCGACGACGATCGCGTCGGCGGCGGCGCGGGCGTTCTCGTAGGTGTCGGCCACGGCGGCGGCCACGAGCTGGCCGCGGTAGGCGACCTCCCGGCTCTGGAACAGCGCGAGCTCGCCCTCGGCGGCCGGGCCCAGCCGGGGCGGGTCCTCGCTGGACAGCACGGCCAGCACGCCGGGCATGGCGAGCGCGTCGCGGACGTCGATGCGCCTGATGCGGCCCTTGGCGATCCGCGACTGCACGGGATAGGCGTAGGTGACGCCCTCGACCGGGTATTCGGCGGCGTACGTGGCCAGCCCGGCGACTTTGACGCGGCCCTCGACGCGGTTCACGGCGTCAGCTCCTCAAGCGTGCGGACGATCAGATTGCGGGTCAGCGGCACCTTGAAGTCGTTGCGCGGAAGCGGACGGGCCTGTTCCAGCTCGGCCTCGGCGGCGGTGCGGAACGCCTCACCGGTCGCCGGGCCGCCGACGAGGACCTGCTCGGCGCGTTCGGCCCGCCACGGCGCGTGGGCGACGCCGCCGAGCGCGATGCGGCAGCCGGTGACGGTGCCGTCCCGGACGTCGAGCACGGCGGCGATGGACACGAGGGCGAAGGCGAACGACGCCCGCTCGCGTACCTTGCGGTAGAGCGAGGCGCCCGGCGGCGGGGCGGGCAGCTCCACGGCGGTGATCAGGTCGCCCGGCTCCAGCACGGTGTCCCGCTCGGGCGCGTCGGCCGGCAGCCGGTGCAGCCCCGGCATCGGGACGATCTTGTCACCGCCCTGGCCGGTGACGTGCACCTCGGCCTCCAGCGCGGCCAGCGCGACCGCCATGTCCGACGGATGGGTGGCCACGCAGGCGTGCGAGGTGCCGAGGATCGCCAGGTTCGTGTGGTCGCCCTCGATGGCCGGGCAGCCGGAGCCGGGCTGGCGCTTGTTGCACGGCCGGGTCACGTCCTGGAAGTACGGGCAGCGGGTGCGCTGCAGCAGGTTGCCGGCCACCGTGGCCATGTTGCGCACCTGGCCGGAGGCGCCGGACAGCACCGCCCGGGCCAGCATCGGGTAGCGGGAGCGCACCAGGGGGTGGAGCGCCAGATCGCTGTTGCGCACGGCGGCGCCGACGCGGAGCCGGTCGCCGGCCTGCTCGATGGCGTCGAGCGGCAGCTTGCCGACGTCCACCAGGCGGTCCGGCTCGGCCACGCCCAGCCGCATGAGGTCCACCAGGTTGGTGCCGCCGCCCAGGTACATGGCGCCCGGCCCGAACCTGCGCACCGCGTCCGCCGCGCTGCCCGCCCGGGTGTATTCGAAGAGTTTCATGGCGCGACCTCGGCGATGGCGCTGACGATGTTGACGTAGGCGCCGCACCGGCACAGGTTGCCGCTCATGCGCTCCCTGATCTCCTCCGGCGTCAGGCCGGGGTCCTCGCGGAGATCGCCGGTGATCGCGCTCGGGCCCTGCTCGCCCAGCATCCCCACCGCCGAGCAGAGCTGCCCCGGCGTGCAGTAGCCGCACTGGAAGGCGTCGTGCTCGATGAACGCGGCCTGCAGCGGATGCAGCTCGTCACCCTCCATCAGCCCCTCGACGGTGACGATCTCCGAGCCGTCCATCGCCACCGCCAGCGCCAGGCAGGAGTTGGCCCGCCGCCCGTCGATCAGGACCGTGCAGGCCCCGCACTGGCCGTGGTCGCAGCCCTTCTTGGCGCCGATCAGGCCCAGCCGTTCACGGAGCAGGTCGAGCAGCGACATCCGAGGGTCCACGTGCACAGAATGTGACGATCCGTTCACCTTCAGGGTGATGTCCATGGCGCACGACTACCCGACCTCCAGACGAGGCAATCTCTGAGGGCGGTAAAGCGCGGTGTCCGTTTTGCGCCTGGGATGAGGGGTAGCCGAGCGGGCATGGGCGTGTCGATCGACGAGCAGGTGACGGAGTCGGCGGCGATACTCACTGTCAACGCCGGGTCGTCGAGCTTCCGCCTGGACCTGGTGGAGGGCGGTTGCGTGCTGGACTGCGTGCACACCGAGCGCGCCGTCGACCCCGGCTCGGCCAGGCGGGAGCTGTCGTCGTTCCTCGGCGGGCACTTCGGGCGCGACATAGCGCACCCCCAAGCCATACCAGCTCCGGGGGCTGCTGTACTGCGGCGTCTGCG
>NZ_JBSFTC010000259.1:0-16097 GCF_053590415.1 Nonomuraea sp. NPDC003201 | reverse complement strand
GCGCGCAGCAGCCTGCCGAGCAGTTCGACGCGTTCGTCCGGTCCGGTCGAGTTGGTGACGGCGTCGGTGAGGAGAGCGGCCGCGTACCGGGTGTCCGACGTCGCGGTGGCGGTCGCCGTGGACGTCACCTCGGAGGAGCAGGTCGCCGCGGCGGTACGCGCGGGCGTGCTGGCCTTCGGCGGCGTGGACCTGGTCGTCAACAACGCCGGCCTGTCGCTGTCCCGCGCGCTGCTGGAGACCACCCTCGACGACTGGGACCTGCAGCACGACGTGATGGCCAGGGGCTCGTTCCTGGTGGCGCGCGAGACGGCCCGGGTCCTGATCGACCAGGGGCTGGGCGGCGACATCGTCTACATCTCCTCCAAGAACGCCGTCTTCGCCGGCCCGAACAACGTCGCCTACGGCGCGGCCAAGGCCGACCAGGCGCACCAGGTCCGGCTGCTGGCGGCCGAGCTGGGCACGCACGGCATCCGCGTCAACGGGATCAACCCCGACGGCGTCGTACGCGGCTCCGGCATCTTCGCCTCCGGCTGGGGCGCCAACCGCGCGGCCGTCTACGGCGTGGAGGAGGAGAAGCTCGGCGAGTTCTACGCCCAGCGGACCCTGCTCAAGCGCGAGGTCCTGCCCGAGCACGTGGCCGCCGCCGTCTTCGCCCTCACCGGCGACGACCTCACCCACACCACGGGCCTGCACATCCCGGTGGACGCGGGCGTGGCCGCCGCCTTCCTGCGCTGACCGCTCAGGAGTAGGCCGCCACCATCCCGATCACCGTCAGCGCCATTCCGGCCGCCGTGACCAGGAAACCCCCGGCCACGGCGGCCCGCCGCCCCCTGCGCGCGCCCGCCCAGTACATGATCACGTACGGCAGGAACCCCAGCCCCCCGAACCCGACCGCCGGCAACGTCAAGGCCGCCAGGACCCCCCTCGTCCCGGCCGGGACCGCGCGGTCGCCTTCCGGCGTGAGCTGGGCCCGCGTCATGTCGCCCGCCTCGGAGTCCGGCGAGGCGTCCACCGCCACGGAGCTGCCGCCGGAGTCGGGGGTGAAGATCCCCTGGCAGTCGTAGCGACCCTGGCCCAGCGCCTCGCACGAGGCCACCCGCAGCGTCCCCGGCGTGCCGGCCCGCCCCGTGGCCAGCTCCAGATCGCCGATCGCGAACGCCACCGGCGCCAGGCACACCGTCAGCCAGAGCAGCACGAGGACGATCCGCCCGAGCCGCCCCGGATCCCTCCCGCCAGGGGTGACGAACTGGATATCGGGCATGAAGTCGCTCATGTGCCCCATCGTCTCCGCCCCCGCTTGGCATTCACCTGCAGCCCACTGGGAACACTCACCGTCTCACCATGTGGTCATCTGGACGCCTCCAGCTTGCATGTCCATCCCGTGAAGTGCATTATCTTCACAGTAAGGTCATGAGCAATGATGCATGAATATGCAGAAGAGAGGGCGGAATGAGGGCAGCGGTCGCGGGGGCCAGCGGCTACGCGGGAGGAGAGTTGCTCCGCCTCCTGCTCGGGCACCCCGAGTTCGAGATCGGCGCGCTCACCGCGGCGTCCAGTGCGGGCAGCCGCCTCGGCGCCCACCAGCCCCACCTGCCGCAACTGGCCGACCGGATCATCGAGGACACCGTCGCCGACACGTTGGCCGGGCATGACGTCGTCTTCCTCGCCCTGCCGCACGGCCACTCGGCCGCCGTCGCCGCCCAGCTCGGCGCGGAGACGATCGTCGTCGACTGCGGCGCCGACCACCGGCTCACCGACCCGGCCGCCTGGCAGGAGTTCTACGGCGGCGAGCACGCCGGATCCTGGCCCTACGGCCTGCCCGAGCTCCCCGGCCAGCGGGAGGTCCTGCGGTCGGCCACCCGCATCGCGGTCCCCGGCTGCTACCCGACCTCCGTCCTGCTGGCCCTGTCGCCCGCGTTCGCCGCGGGCCTGGCCGAGCCGGACGTGGTCGTGGTGGCCGCCAGCGGCACCAGCGGCGCCGGCAAGTCGCTCAAGCCCAACCTGCTCGGCAGCGAGGTCATGGGCTCGGTCAGCGCGTACGGCGTGGGCGGCGTCCACCGGCACACTCCCGAGATGGAGCAGGGCCTGTCGGCCGTCGCCGGCGCCCCGGTCCGCGTCTCGTTCACCCCGACGCTGGCGCCCATGAGCCGCGGCATCCTCGCCACCTGCAGCGCCCCGGCCGCGCCCGGCCTCACCAAGGAGGCGCTGCGGACGGCGTACGAGGTCGCGCTGAAGGAGGAGCCGTTCGTCAAGCTCCTGCCCGAGGGCACGTGGCCGGCCACCTCCATGACCTACGGCGCCAACACCGCCGCCCTGCAGGTGACGCTCGACGAACGCGCGGGCCGCGTGGTCGCCGTCATCGCCATCGACAACCTCACCAAGGGCACGGCCGGAGGTGCCGTCCAGAGCGTGAACCTCGCACTCGGCCTCCCAGAAGAGCTCGGCCTTCCCCTGACAGGAGTCGCACCTTGAGCGTAACTGCACCACTCGGTTTTCGGGCCACGGGCATCGCCGCCGGGATCAAGTCCGGCGGCGCCCGTGACCTGGCCCTCGTCGTCAACGACGGGCCCAGCAGGGCCGCCGCGGGTGTCTTCACCGCCAACCGCGTGAAGGCCGCCCCCGTGCTGTGGTCGCAGCAGGTTCTGTCCGGCGGGCGGCTGCGAGCGGTCGTGCTCAACTCCGGCGGCGCCAACGCCTGCACCGGCCCCGAGGGCTTCCAGGACACCCACGCCACCGCCGAGAAGGTGGCCGAGGTGCTCCAGGACTCCGCGGGCGAGGTCGCGGTCTGCTCCACCGGCCTGATCGGCGAGCGGCTGCCGATGGACGCGCTGCTGGCAGGCGTCGAGACCGCCGCCGGCCAGCTCTCCCGCGACGGCGGCCTGGCCGCCGCCGACGCCATCCGCACCACGGACACCGTCTCCAAGATCTCGTTCCGGCGGGGCAGCGGATACATGGTCGGCGGCATGGCCAAGGGCGCCGGCATGCTCGCCCCCTCCCTGGCCACGATGCTGTGCGTGATCACCACGGACGCCGACCTCACCGGCGAGGAGCTCGACGCCGCGCTGCGCAAGGCCACGGCCAGGACGTTCGACCGCCTCGACACCGACGGCTGCATGTCCACCAACGACACCGTGCTCCTGCTGTCCAGCGGCGCCGCCGGCGTCAAGCCGGACCTCGCCGAGTTCGAGCAGAAGGTCCACGAGGTCTGCGCCGACCTGGCCCGGCAGCTCCTGGTCGACGCCGAGGGCGCCTCCAAGGCCATCGCCATCGAGGTCGTCGGCGCCGACTCGGAGGACGACGCGGTCAAGGTCGGCCGCGCGGTCTCGCGCTCCAACCTGCTCAAGTGCGCCATCCACGGCGAGGACCCCAACTGGGGCCGCGTCCTGGCCGCCGTCGGCACCACCGACGCGGTGTTCGAGCCCGACCGCCTGAACGTGGCCATCAACGGCATCTGGATCTGCCGCGGCGGCGCGGTGGGCGACGACCGCTCCAAGGTGGACATGCGCCCCAGGGACGTGACGATCACGATCGACCTGTCGGCCGGCCCGCACACCGCGACGGTGCACACCACGGACCTGACGGCCGAATACGTCCACGAGAACTCGGCGTACTCCTCGTGAGGTCCCTCAGCGCGCAGGCCAAGGCCGAGTCGCTGATCGAGGCGCTGCCCTGGCTGACCCGCTTCCACGGCGCGACCGTCGTCATCAAGTACGGCGGCAACGCCATGACCGACGAGTCGCTCAAGGCGGGCTTCGCCGAGGACGTCGTCTTCCTGCAGCACGCGGGCCTGCGCCCGGTCGTCGTGCACGGCGGCGGCCCGCAGATCAGCAGCGCGCTCGCCAGGCTGGGCATCGAGTCGACGTTCACCGCCGGGCTGCGGGTCACCACGCCGGAGGCCATGGAGGTCGTCAGGATGGTCCTGGTCGGCCAGGTCAACCGCGACATCGTGGGCCTGGTCAACCGGCACGGCCCGTTCGCCGTCGGCATGTCCGGCGAGGACGCCCACCTGTTCACGGCCGTGCGCAAGCACGCGATCGTGGACGGCGAGCCCGTGGACATCGGCCAGGTCGGCGAGATCATCAAGGTCGAACCGGGCGCGGTGCGGGCCCTGATCGACAACGGCCGCATCCCGGTCGTCTCCAGCGTGGCGCGCGGGGACGACGGGCAGATCTACAACGTGAACGCCGACACCGCCGCGGCCGCGCTGGCCGTGGCGCTCGAGGCGCAGAAGCTGATCGTCCTCACCGACGTCGAGGGCCTGTACGCCAACTGGCCCGACGACACCGACGTGATCGACCAGCTCGACGCCGACGAGCTCGAGACGCTGATGCCGAAGCTGTCCAGCGGCATGGTCCCCAAGATGGAGGCCTGCCTGACCGCGGTCCAGGGCGGCGTCCCGCGGGCTCACGTGCTCGACGGCCGCGTGCCGCACTCACTGCTGCTGGAAATATTCACCAATGAGGGAATCGGAACGATGGTGGTGCCCTGATGAGCCTGTACAAGAGGTTCGAAAATGCCTTCATGCCCAACTACGGCGTGCCGCCGGTGGCGCTGGCACGAGGCGAGGGCACTCGCGTCTGGGACGTGGACGGCAACGAATACCTCGACTTCATCGGCGGCATCGCGACCAGCTCGCTCGGTCACGCCCACCCCGCCCTGGTCGAGGCCGTCTCCAAGCAGGTCGCCACGATCGCGCACACCAGCAATCTGTTCCTGCACGAGCCCGAGGTGCTGCTCGCCGAGAAGCTCCTCAACCTGCTCAACGCCCCGGGCAGGGTCTTCTTCGCCAACTCCGGCACCGAGGCCAACGAGGCCGCCTACAAGCTCGCCGTCAAGTACGGCAAGCGCGAGGGCCGCTCCTACTTCGTCGCCGCCGAGAACGGCTTCCATGGCCGCACGATCGGCGCGCTGTCGCTGACCGGCAAGCCGTCGATCCGCGACCAGTTCGGCCCGTTCCCGATCGACGTCCGCTTCGTCCCGTACGGCGACGCCACCGCGCTGAAGGAAGCCGTGACCGGCGACTGCATCGCGGTCTTCCTGGAGCCCACCCAGGGCGAGGCCGGCGTCGTGCCGCCGCCCGAGGGCTACTTCGAGGCGGCCCGCGAGATCTGCGACTCCACGGGCGCCCTCCTGGTCGCCGACGAGATCCAGTCCGCGATCGGCCGCACCGGCCACTGGTTCGCGCACCAGGCCGACGGCGTCACGCCCGACATCCTGACCCTGGCCAAGGGCCTGGGCGGCGGGCTGCCGATCGGCGCGTGCATCGGATTCGGCGACGCGGGCAAGCTGTTCGCCAAGGGCGACCACGGCTCCACGTTCGGCGGCAACCCGGTCGCCTGCGCCGCGGCCCTGGCCGTGCTCGACAACCTCGACCTCGACCACGTCAAGTCGGCCTCCGCGCGGCTGCGCACCGGCCTGGAGTCGATGCGGCACCCGCTGCTGAAGGGCGTGCGCGGGCGGGGCCTCTGGCTGGCCACCGTGCTGAGCGAGCCCCGCTCGGCCGAGGTCCAGAGCGCCGCCCAGAGCGCCGGCTTCCTGGTCAACGCCCTCCAGCCGGACGCCGTACGCATCGCGCCGCCGCTGGTGGTCACGGCGGAGGAGATCGACAAGTTCCTGGCCACGTACCCGGCGATCCTCGCGGAGGCGGCCAAGTGACCCGCCACTTCCTGAGGGACGACGACCTGACGCCCGCCGAGCAGGCGGAGGTGCTCGACCTCGCCGCGGCCATGAAGAAGGACCGGTTCGGCTACCGCCCGTTCGAGGGCCCGCAGACGGTCGCGGTCCTGTTCGACAAGCCGTCGGCCCGCACGCGCGTCTCCTTCCACACCGGCATCGGCGAGCTCGGCGGCCTGCCGCTGGTCGTGGACAACGTCTCGGTCCTCATGGGCCGCGGCGAGCCCACCGCCGACATCGCCCGGGTGCTCGACCGGCAGGTCGCCGCCATCGTGTGGCGGACCGCCGGGCAGGAGCTCATCGACGAGATGGCCGCCCACTCCCGGGTGCCGGTCGTCAACGCGCTCACCGACGAGTTCCACCCCTGCCAGATCCTGGCCGACCTGCAGACCGTCCAGGAGAGGCTGGGCCGGACCGCCGGGGTCACGCTCACCTACCTGGGCGACGGCGCCAACAACATGGCCCACTCCTACCTGCTCGGCGGGGCCACCGCCGGCATGCACGTGCGCATCGCGGCCCCGGCCGGCTACCAGCCCGACGCGGTCATCCTCGACCAGGCCGCCGCCATCGCCGCCAGGACGGGCGGCTCGGTGATCGCGCTGTCCGACCCGGTGGCCGCCGCCCAGGGCGCTCATGTGATCGCGACCGACACGTGGGTGTCGATGGGCCAGGACGGCAAGGAGGAGCGGATCGCCGCGCTCATGCCGTACCAGGTGAACTCCGAGCTGCTGGAGCACGCCGCGCCCGACGCGATCGTGCTGCACTGCCTGCCCGCCTACCGCGACTACGAGATCACCGCCAAGGTCCTCGAGGGCCCGCGGAGCGCCGTGTGGGATCAGGCCGAGAACCGGCTGCACGCCCAGAAGGCGCTCCTCCACTGGCTGGTGTCCCATCGATGATGATTCCCATGACCAAGGCGGCGCGGCAGGCGAAGATCACCGACCTGCTGCAGCGGCAGGCCGTGCGCTCCCAGCCGGAGCTGGCCAAGCTGCTGGCCGAGAGCGGCGTCGAGGTCACCCAGGCCACGCTCTCGCGTGACCTCGACGAGCTCGGCGCGCTCAAGCTGCGCGCCGACGACGGATCCCTGGTCTACGCCCTGCCCGGCGAGGGCGGCGCCCGGATCCCGCTCACCCGGCTGGGCACCGGCGAGAGCCCGGCCGCGCGACTGCACCGCATCGCCGAGGAACTGCTGGTCGGCGCCGAGGCGTCGGCCAACCTGGTCATCGTACGGACCCCGCCGGGCGCGGCCCAGTTCCTGGCCTCCGCCATCGACCACGCCGACTGGGAGTCGATCCTCGGCACGGTCGCGGGCGACGACACGATCCTCGTGATCAGCCGCGATCCGGCGGGCGGCCAGGCCGTCGCGGACGCGCTGCTGAGAGTGGCCGACCGGCGCGGATAGCCCCGCCACGCGGCCAAGATCTGATATCCGGAGATATGTAATGTCCGAAAGGGTAGTGCTCGCGTATTCCGGCGGCCTGGACACCTCGGTCGCCATCCCGTACCTCGCCGAGAAGATGGGCGCCGAGGTCGTCTGCGTCGCCGTGGACCTCGGCCAGGGCGGCGAGGACATGGAGGCGATCCAGCGGCGGGCCGTCGACTGCGGCGCGGTCGAGTCGGTCGTGGTGGACGCCAAAGAGGAGTTCGCCGCCGACTTCTGCGTACCCGCGCTGCAGGCCAACGCCCTCTACATGGACCGCTATCCGCTGGTCTCCTCGCTGTCGCGCCCGCTGATCGTCAAGCACCTGGTCTCGGCGGCCAAGCGGTTCGGCGGCACGATCGTCTCGCACGGCTGCACCGGCAAGGGCAACGACCAGGTCCGCTTCGAGGCCGGCCTGGCCGCCCTCGCCCCGGACCTCAGGGTCGTCGCGCCCGCCCGCGACTTCGCCTGGACGCGCGACAAGGCCATCGAGTACGCCGAGGCCAGGGGCCTGCCCATCGAGACGTCGAAGAAGAACCCGTTCTCCATCGACCAGAACCTCTGGGGCCGCGCCGTCGAGACCGGCTTCCTCGAGGACATCTGGAACGGCCCCACCGAGGACGTCTACGCCTACACCGACGACCCGGCCCGGCCGCGCGAGGCCGACGAGGTCGTCATCACGTTCGAGCAGGGCGTCCCGGTCGGGATCGACGGGCGGGAGCTGACGCCGTACCAGGTCATCGACGAGCTGAACCGGCGCGCGGGCGCGCACGGCGTCGGCCGGATCGACCTGGTCGAGGACCGCCTGGTCGGCATCAAGTCGCGCGAGGTGTACGAGGCGCCCGGCGCCGTCGCCCTCATCACCGCGCACATGGAGCTGGAGAACATCACCGTCGAACGCGACCTCGCCCGCTTCAAGCGCGGCGTGGACCAGCGGTGGGGCGAGCTCGTCTACGACGGCCTGTGGTTCTCGCCGCTCAAGAGCGCCCTCGACGCGCTCATCGCCGAGGCGCAGAAGCACGTCTCCGGCGACATCCGCATGACGCTGCACGGCGGCCGGGCCACTGTCACCGGCCGCCGCTCGGAGGATTCTCTGTACGATTTCTCGCTGGCCACCTACGACACCGGCGACACGTTCGACCAGTCGCTGGCCAAAGGGTTCGTCCAGCTGTTCTCCCTCCCTACTAAGATCGCCGCCGCACGGGACGCCAAGAAGGGCTGACGTGCACTATGGTCGCGCCGGAGCACAGGAGCTCGGGGCGAGAGAACGAGGAACGATGCCAACGGGTCCCGAAGCGGGTGCGACCATGGACATGGTCACGAAGGAGACAACGGTGAGTGATGGCAAGCCGATGCGGCTGTGGGGTGGGCGCTTCGAGAGCGGCCCGTCCGACGCGCTGGCCCGGCTGTCGGTGAGCGTGCACTTCGACTGGCGGCTCGTGCCGTACGACCTGGCCGCGTCCAGGGCGCACGCCCGCGTGCTGCACAGGGCGGAGCTGCTGAGCGACGAGGAGCTCGAGCGCATGATCGGCGCGCTCGACGACCTGGAGCGCGCCTGCAAGGCGGGCGAGTTCCGGCCGACGGTCGCCGACGAGGACGTGCACACGGCGCTGGAGCGCGGCCTGCTGGAGCGGCTCGGCTCGCTGGGCGGCAAGCTCCGCGCGGGGCGCTCGCGCAACGACCAGATCGCCACCGACCTGCGCCTCTACCTGCGCGATCACGCCCGCACGGTCGTCTCCCGCCTGGTCGAGCTGGAGACGGCGCTCATGGCCCAGGCGGAGCAGCACGCCGAGACGGCCGCGCCCGGCATGACGCACCTGCAGCACGCGCAGCCGGTGTCGTTCGGCCACCAGCTCCTGGCCCACGTGCACGCCTTCGCCCGCGACATCGACCGGCTCACCGACTGGGACAAGCGCGCCGCGATCTCCCCGCTCGGCGCCGGCGCGCTGGCGGGCTCGTCGCTGCCGCTCGACCCGCAGGCCGTGGCCGAGGAGCTCGGCTTCGCGGCCGCCGCGCCCAACTCGATGGACGCCGTCTCCGACCGTGACTTCGCGGCGGAGTTCCTGTTCGACGCGGCCATGATCGGCGTGCACCTGTCGCGGCTGGGCGAGGAGATCGTCCTGTGGGCCTCGCAGGAGTTCCGCTGGATCGAGATGGACGACGCCTACTCCACCGGCTCGTCGATCATGCCCCAGAAGAAGAACCCCGACGTCGCCGAGCTGGCCCGCGGCAAGTCCGGGCGCCTCATCGGCAACCTGATGTCGCTGCTGACCACGCTCAAGGGCCTGCCGCTGACCTACAACCGCGACCTGCAGGAGGACAAGGAGCCCGTCTTCGACGCGGTCGACACGCTGCTCCTGGTCCTGCCGGCGGTGGCCGGGCTGGTCGCGACCATGCGGGTCAACACCGCCCGCATGGAGTCCTCGGCGCCCGACGGGTTCGCGCTGGCCACCGACCTGGCCGAGCTGCTCGTCCGCCGCGGGGTCCCGTTCCGCGAGGCCCACGAGGCGGTCGGCCACCTGGTGGTGTGGTGCCAGGTCAACGACAAGGACCTGGGCGACCTCACGGACGAGGAGCTGATCAAGGTGTCGGCGCACCTGACGCCCGACGTCCGCGACGTGCTCAACGTGCCCGGCGCCCTGGCCGCGCGCAAGGCCCACGGCGGCACCGCGCCGGACCGCGTCCGCGACCAGCTCGTCGCGCTGCGGGAGGCGGTCGACGCGCAGGCGGCATGGGCAGCGGGGATCTGAGCTCCGCCGCGCTGCCGCGGGGTTTCTTCGACCGGCCGTCGCACGAGGTCGCGCCCGAGCTGCTCGGGCGCGTGCTCGTGCACGGCCCCGTCGCCGTGCGCCTGACCGAGGTCGAGGCGTACGGCGGCCCCGGCGAGGACCCGGCGGCGCACACCTATCGGGGCAAGACGCCGCGTAACGCGGTCATGTTCGGCCCGCCGGGGCACCTGTACGTGTACTTCACGTACGGCATGCACTTCTGCGCGAACCTGGTGTGCCTGCCCGAGGGCTTCGGCTCGGCCGTGCTGCTGCGCGGGGGAGAGGTGGTGGCGGGCATCGACGAGGCCCGCGCCCGGCGCACCTCTTCGGGCACCGGTCGCACGTCCACAGGCGACGGCTCTACGCCTTCGGGCAACGGCCCGGCCGCGAGCGGCCGGGCGATTCCCGACCGGGACCTCGCGCGCGGCCCGGCCAGGCTGGCCGTCGCCCTCGGCCTGCTCCGTGAGCACAACGGCCTCGACGCGATCGCGGGGGCCACTTTCGCGGCCGATCGCCGGCTGACCGGGGTCCCGCATGGAGCCGCGGCCATGCTGGAGGGCCGCCCGGCAGAGGCGGAGTCGATCAGGTCAGGCCCGCGTACCGGCATCTCGACCGCCAAGGACACGCCGTGGCGGTTCTGGATCGACGGCGACCCGACCGTGTCGCCCTACCGCGCTCACGTGCCCCGCCGCCGCAACGCCGCGGCCACCTCGGTGGGAGGGGCATCGAGGTCGTGACGGCTGAAAATGTGCAGGTTGTCGCCGGTGTCGATCTCCAGGAGCTCGCTCCGCCGCCCCCATCGCCTGCTCACGTCGACCTTGACGTCCCGGATCGCCTCCCAGGGCACGTGCCGCTTGCCCGCGAACCCGTGCACCACGGTGATCCCGCTCTGATCGGCCGCCAGCCGTACGGGGGCGACCAGATCGCGCAGCCCCATCCCGCCTACCAGCACGGCTGCCGGCACGGCCAGGATCACACCGCGGACATCGCCGGCGACCCACCAGTAGACGGCGAGCCCAGCACACGCAAGAGCCCCTAAAATCTTGAAAACAGCCAGCTCGCGACGGACCCTCCACATGGAGACAGAGCGTATCCAAGTGGCGGCGAACCCGGGCGATCGGGCACGCTTGCACTATTCAACGTCCAACGTCTCTACGGAAAGCCGGCACCGTGACCGACATTCTCGATGACCTCGCGTGGCGAGGGCTTATCGCCCAGTCCACCGACCTCGACGCCCTGCGCGCGTCCATGGCCAAGGGCCCGATCACGGTCTATTCCGGTTTTGACCCCACCGCTGCCTCCTTGCACGTCGGCCACTTCGTGCCGCTGCTCACGCTGCGCCGCCTCCAGCTCGCCGGGCACCGCCCGATCGGCCTGGTCGGCGGTGCCACCGGCCTGATCGGCGACCCGAGCGGGCGCAACACCGAGCGCTCGCTCAACGCCTCTGAGGTCGTCGCGGAGTGGGTGGAGCGCCTGCGCGGCCAGGTCGGACGTTTCCTCGACTTCGAGGTCCAGCCGAACGCCGCCCAGCTGGTCAGCAACCTCGACTGGACCGGCGAGCTGAGCGCCATCGACTTCCTGCGCGACATCGGCAAGCACTTCCCGGTCAACCGCATGCTCGCCAGGGAGTCGGTCTCCGCGCGGCTGCAGGGGGAGGGGCTGAGCTACACCGAGTTCAGCTACCAGATCCTGCAGGCCAACGACTACCTGGAGCTGTTCCGCCGCCACAACTGCACGCTGCAGATCGGCGGCAGCGACCAGTGGGGCAACATCACGGCGGGCGCCGACCTCATCCGCCGCATCGAGGGCGGGCACGTCCACGCGCTGACCCTGCCGCTGATCACGAAGGCCGACGGCACCAAGTTCGGCAAGACGGCGGGCGGCGCCCTCTGGCTCGACCCGGAGATGACCTCGCCCTACGCCTTCTACCAGTACTTCCTCAACTCCGACGACCGTGACGTGATCCACTACCTCAAGGTCTTCACCTTCAAGACCCGCGAGGAGATCGAGGCTCTGGAGAAGGCCGTCGCCGAACGCCCCTTCGCCCGCGAGGCGCAGCGGACGCTCGCCGAGGACCTCACCGAGCTGCTCCACGGCAAGCAGGAGCTCGACGCGGTCGTGGCGGCCTCGAAGGCGCTCTTCGGACAGGGCGAGCTGGAGGACCTGCCCGCCTCCACGCTGGGGGCGGCGCTGGCCGAGGTGCCGAAGGCCACGGTCCCCGCGCTCGGGACGCCGTTCGTCGACCTCCTGGCCGACAGCGGCCTGGTGGAGTCGAAGTCGGCGGCCAGGCGGGCGGTGAAGGAGGGCGGGGCGTACCTCAACAACGTCAAGATCACGGACGAGGCGTACGTACCCGGCTCCGAGGACCTGCTGCACGGGCGCTTCATGGTGCTCCGGCGCGGCAAGAAGTCGATCGGCGGCGTCGAGGTCGGCTGACCTTCGCGTGACCTTCGCGGGCTCTTCCCCGTCCGGGGAAGGGCCCGCTTCCGTGTGGTACGCCGGCCGCGTCCTCCGTGAGGTCGCCGAGAGGTGCGTCAGCGGCGGACTCCGTGCGGTGCGTCAGCGGCGGACGAACAGCGCCACCGTCAGCCCCGGCAGATCGGCGGAGTGCTTGGCCAGGCTCAGCTTGAACCCCGCCTTCACCACCTCGGCGACCCGCGGGACCGCGTCACTGTCGAGGCCCGACTGCTTGCTCCCGCGCCACACCACCCACACCCGCTCCCGCCCGTCCAGCGCGGCCGCCGCGTCGGGCCGCTCCGGATACCCGAACCCGTCGGGCAAGGGCGCTTCCCCGGTCTTGAGCACGTCGACCGGCATCAAAGAGTCCGCGTAGTACTCGAAGCCCGTGCGGAGCTGGCTCTGGCCGTACACGATCGCGTCGTCGGGCTCGGCCTTGATCACGCGCAAGGCCCAGGGGATGTTCTCGAAACGGCCGTTCTCCTCGCGTACCGTGACGTGCTCCTGAACGGACAGCGCGCACCCGAGCAGCACCACCACGACCGCGGCCACCATCTGGAACCGGGGCAGCGCCGCCACGGCGAGCCCCGCCAGCAGCGCCAGCGCGGGGGCTGTCACGAACAGGTACCGGTCCACGTAGACGGGGGTCACGAGCTGCGACACGGCGAGCAGCAGCACCGGAGGCAACACCAGCCACCCGACCAGCACAAACACCCACACCCTGCCCCCGCCGGTCACCCCGCCCCCGGCCCCACCGGTTTCCCCTGCCCTGGCTCCGGCCCCGCCGGATTCCCCGACCTCACGTGGTGCCGCCTTCCACAGCAGCGCCGCACCGGCCAGCGCCAGGGCGAACAACATCACGCCCAGCCCGGTCGCCCCCGCCGCCATCTTCGGGAACTTCAGCCACACCTCCGGCCCCCGCTGCGGGATCCAGCTGATCGCATGCCGCTCCCCGAACCCCACCAGCCCCAGCACCGCAGCGGGCACACACCCGACGGCCATCGCCGCCAGCATCGGCACCACCCGGCCCCGGCGCACCAGCAGCAGTTGGGCGGGCAGCACCAGCACCGCGAACAGGTGGGTGGAGCACACGAGGGCCACCGCGACCCCGTACACCACCCACCGCCTGACCTCGGAGCGCTCCACGGCCCGGTGCAGCGCCCAGAACGAGAACGCCACCGCGGCCGCCGCGAACGCATAAGACCTGGCGAACGCCCCGAAGTAGGACACCGAGGGCAGGATCGCGAAGACGGCGGCCGCGATCACTCCGGCCCGCGTGCTGTGCAACCGCCGCCCCAGATCGACCAGGAACCAGGCGGCCACGCCGATCCCCACCGCCGACGGCAGCCGCAGCCACAATTCCGCCGTGCCTGCCTTCATCCAGAGGTGCATGAACAGGTAGTACGGGAGGAAATGACCGTCGATGTGCCGGGCCAGCTCCCACATCCCGGACATCGAACGGGAAGCGGCGCTGATGGTGGCCAGCTCGTCGCCGTTCAGGGTGGCGGACCCCGTACCTGTGAATGCCGCGATTCCGGCGAGCAAGGACATCCACCATGGGGTGGCTGTACGGAGGCGTTCGGCGGGACGGGCGGGGGGAGCTAGCGTGGCGGCAGTGGTCACCGGGGCAGGATACGCGGGGGGAAGGTCGGGAGTATTCGCGTTCGCCCCTTATGCACTGCGGCCGGGCCACGAGCCCAACAGCCCAGCCATCTCACGGCCACGGCCACCACCACTGGCACCAGCCACCCCACGGCCACTACCACCACCGGCACGGCCACCGCCACCAGTCCGGCCACCCCACGACCACGGGCACCGGCACGGACACCAGGAACCTGCGACGGACGCCTGGGGATGCCTATGAGGGGCCGTCCCCCGCCACCCACGCCCCCAGCCACAGTGATCTCGCCCGAGCGGATCACCCGAGCGGATCACCCGAGCGTCGCCAGAGCCGCCGCGACAATCACTGCCGGGTGACGCGCGTCGGCTTCACAACGATCACCACCCGCCGCTCGGCATCCCCGACCGGCCGCTCATACTCCAGGCCGTACCGGTTGGCCAGCACGTCGAAGAAATCCCCCGAAGGGTCAGACTCCAGCCGCTCGACCACGCCGCGGATCTCCAGATAGCGATACGGCTGCTCAGGGTCGTTGATGGAGACCGCCACCTGCGGATGCTGCTTGACGTTCCGGTACTTGAAGCGATCCATCGTGGTCGTGAAACGCAGGTGCTCCCCGTCTCAGATCGTCCAGACCGGGTTCACGTTGGGCGTCCCGTCGGCCCCGAGCGTCGCCAGAGCCGCCGCGACAATCACTGCCGGGTGACGCGCGTCGGCTTCACAACGATCACCACCCGCCGCTCGGCATCCCCGACCGGCCGCTCATACTCCAGGCCGTACCGGTTGGCCAGCACGTCGAAGAAATCCCCCGAAGGGTCAGACTCCAGCCGCTCGACCACGCCGCGGATCTCCAGATAGCGATACGGCTGCTCAGGGTCGTTGATGGAGACCGCCACCTGCGGATGCTGCTTGACGTTCCGGTACTTGAAGCGATCCATCGTGGTCGTGAAACGCAGGTGCTCCCCGTCCCAGATCGTCCAGACCGGGTTCACGTTGGGCGTCCCGTCGGCCCCGATCGTCGCCAGATGGGCGAACAGCGGGCGCTTCAGCAGGTCCAAGTGGCTGTCGGGAATGATCACGTCTCTCCTCCAAAGCGTAGATACGTGCCAGGTTATCAAAGCTTTGATAACCATCAATGTTGTACTATGTGCGACATGGGGATGCCTGCGGACGAACGCCTCGGTCTGGACATCAAGCGTGCGGAGCAGACCCTGATCGCGGCCAAGCAGGCCGCCGTCCGGCCGGCGGGCCTGACCGTTGCCCAGTACGCGACGCTGTTCGCCCTGGCCGGCAACCCCGGTATCTCGGGCGCGGCGCTGGCCAGGGCGTGCCTGGTCACGCCCCAGGCCATGACCGTCGTGCTCAAGAACCTGGAGGAACGCGGCATCATCGAACGCTCCCCGCACCCATGGCATCGAAACGTCCTGGAGACCCGGCTGACCGATGCCGGGAGTGCGGCGCTGAAGGCGGCGGACGAGCGCGCCGTGGTGATCGAACGCGCGATCGCGGATGAGTTCAGCGCCGAGGAGCGGGAGCAACTGCGCAGCCTGCTGGCCCGATGCGCCGAAGCGATCACCCGCGCCACCCTGGAACTGTGACATCAAGAGACCGTCGGGTTGTGCCACCGGGAGGGCTGGGACACGGCTCGCGCCGCGCGCCGGGGATCGTCCGTGACACGCCCCCTGGCGAGGCGATTTGACGTGTCGCGGATTGCGACCTAGTCTTTCAGTTCGCGCCGGGAGTGAGCCGGACGCCGATCAGGCGGACGGGCCCCCGCGCAAGCCCTTTGAAATGACGAGCCACTCGGCAGAGCCGCTTCGGCGCGCTCGGAGTTGGGGTCGTTGTCTGGCGCACGGAGATCACCGAAAAATCGGTTGATTCGACAGGCTCTGGATGACACGGTAAGTTACGAGGGTTGCCCCGGGACGACTGGGGTGCACCATCCTAAGCAAGTCTGAGCAGTCTCCAGCAAATCTCCGGATTTGACGGAAATCAACTAGCTCGGTAAATTTTAGGAAAACGCGAGGCACGCCTCCGAGCGAAGGTCGAGAGACTTGAGCGAGGATGTACGCGTCCGTTTCTTGAGAACTCAACAGTGTGTTAAAAGCCAGTGCATGAGATACACATGCATATCCCCGTCATTAATTGACGGAAATTTGCT
>NZ_JBSFTC010000258.1:0-16123 GCF_053590415.1 Nonomuraea sp. NPDC003201 | reverse complement strand
TCGCCTTCCAGGATGAGATCTCGCCGCTCACCCACGAGAACGCCCCCGCGCCCGCCTCGGAGAAGCCGACACAGGAGGTTGCGAACGAGAACGATGTCCTTGAGGGCAGGGTGGTCCCGGTCGATCAGCCGCCCGAGTCCGGCCCGGTGGACCTGCTCGCCGAACTGGCTGCACGCCGCCAGGAGCGGTCGCCGCTGGTCCCAGTGTGGCTGAGATCGCGGGCAGGTGCCTTGCAGGTGCTCAAGTGGCAGGCCGAGCACACCGGCTACGTGCTGGCCTACCACACGCTCCGCATCCCGAAGTACACGGCCAAGCTTCTGGCACGGACCCCTGCCGGCACCTGGCGGGTGCTCGTGGAACTGGTCCGCTGGCTGTTCGACCTGGAAGGTCGCCCGGTCCGCCGAGCGGCCGTGTCGAAGGAAGAGGCTGCGGAGTACCTCGCGCTGTCCCGCCAGCGCGACAGCCGGGTCAAGGCCCGGCTGTGGACTCTCCTCATCGGTGCCATCACTCTGGTGCTGGCGAGCGTCTTTGTGGCGGTGACCACGCCGACGTGGGTGCACTGGGCGATTGTCGGTGTGCTCGTTGCCGCGGCGGGCTTGATCGGGTCGCCCGCCGACAAGCCGATCCTGGACCGGGCAGTGGTTCCGAGCCGAGTGCGGAAGCTCACCAGTGACCAGGTGCTGGACGCGCTCGGCTCGCTCGGCATCTCGGCCATCAACCAGGCGCTCGGCAAGGCAGGGCGCGGCATCACCTTCCCCGCCCCGATCATGCGGGATGGGCCGGGCTGGCGAGCCGAGGTGGATCTCCCGCTCGGCGTCACCGTGGGGGAGGTGCTAGAGAAGCGCGACAAGCTCGCCTCCGGCCTGCGGCGCGCCCTGGGCTGCGTCTGGCCCGAACCCGTGTCGGAGGAGCACCCCGGCCGACTGGTCCTATGGGTAGGAGACCAGGAGATGCGCAATGCCAAGCAGCCCGCCTGGCCGCTGCTGAAGTCGGGCCAGGTCAGCCTGTTCGACCCGATCCCGTACGGCAACGACCAGCGCGGACGGCCGGTCTCGGTCCTGCTCATGTTCGCCAACGTGCTCATCGGCTCCATGCCCCGCTACGGCAAGACGTTCGCCTTGCGGGTGTTACTGCTGGCCTGTGCGCTCGACCCGCTGGCTGAGCTGCGGCTGTTCGAGCTGAAGGGTACCGGCGACCTGTCGGCGCTGGAGAAGGTGGCCCACCACTACGCCAAGGGCGCCACCGACGCGGCCAAGGCGGCGTGCGTCGTTTCGCTGGCTGAGGTGTACACCGAGTTGGACCGGCGCGCGGAGGTCATCGATGGCCTGCCGCGCCACCAGGCGCCCGAGTTCAAGGTCACGCCCGAGCTCGCCGCGCGGCGCGACCTTGGCCTGCACCCGATGGTGGTCGCGATCGACGAGTGCCAGGAACTGTTCGCCGACGACGAGTACGGCGAGGAGGCCGCCAAGTACACGACCGCGATCATCAAACGCGGCCCCGCCCTCGGGATCATCCTCATCCTGGCCACCCAGCGCCCGGACAAGGACAGCCTACCCAAGGCGATCTCGGCCAACGCGGGCATCCGGATCTGCCTGCGCGTGATGGGCTGGCAGGAAAACGACATGATCCTCGGCACCGGCATGCACCAGGCCGGAGTCAAGGCCACCACGTTCACGCTGAACGACAAGGGCATCTCCTGGGCGGTCGGCATCGCCGAGGACCCGATCATCGTCCGATCGGCCTACCTCGACGGGCCCACGTCGGAGCTGATCGCCGAGCGCGCCTACCAGGTACGCCAGGCGGCCGGGACGCTGTCGGGCCACGCGATCGGCCAGGAATCAGCCAAGCGGGTCTCGTACGACCTGCTGGCCGACATCCTGACCGTGACCATGGCCAAGGAGGAGAAGGTGTGGAACAGCACGGTCGTGGACCGGCTGGCGGACTTCCGGCCCGACACCTACGGCCAGTGGGCGGACCTGGAAGACGACGCCAAGACCGCCACGCTGACCGCCCGCCTGAAGGAGTACGGCGTCAGGACGGAGGACACGTGGGGCCACGACTCCGCCGGTAAGGGCCGCAACCGAAAGGGCTTCCACCGCGCCGACGTGGCCGAGGCGCTGCGCAAGCGGAAGGTCTCGCCCTAGCAGCCCGCGCCTCTCTGGCGAACGCCCCTGGAGTCTATCCGGGGGCGTTCGGATGGGGCCGCTAGAGCGCTAGACAGCAGGTCAGGACGCGGGTTTTCCGCTAGAAGAGCCGCTAGACCTAGCGGATGCACCAGCTAGAGCGGCCATCGCCTGACGGTGTGGGACTGCCCGAACAGCGGATCTCGGAAGTAGTTATCGTCTTAGTCGGCGCGGTGGTGTGGCAGATCGCCGTGAGCTCCCACTGCGCTGGAAACACCTACGTCCGGAGCTGGCGGGATCCTCGTCGCTGGGCTCTACTGTTCTTGGCCTATGGCCGTTTCGGTGAGCCTTACGGGTGTCTGCCTGAGCCGGAGTAAGCGGTCGCGGGAGCATCGTCAAGTCGCCTGTTTGGGTGTGGAGGCACCGATGACACAACAATCTTGGGGCAGCAACAGGCAGTTGACCGCGATCGGCCGCGGCGCACGGGTTCAAGTCCGTACCTGCCCCGCCCCTGAAGGGATTCGCGCGGTGTTGCGCCAGGTTCCGAATGGATTGGTAACCATCCGCTGAACGAGGGGCTGGCCCAGGTCGACGCCCGCAAGTGGCACGTCGCCGTGCTCGCCTCGTTGCAGGAGTACGGCCCGGGCAGCCAGGCGACGCTGAGCCGACGCACCGGCATCTACCGCAGCGACATGGTCGGCGTACTCAACGAACTGGCCGAGCGCGACCTCCTCGAGCGGGCGCCGGATCCCGACGACCGACGCCGCAACGTCATCACGATCACCGCCCAGGACCGCCGGCACCTCCGCCGCCTTGACAAGGTCCTGGACGACCTCCACGACGAACTGCTCGCACCGCTGACCCCCACCGAACGCGACCAGCTCGTACAGTTGCTCACCCGCCTGCTGGACCACCACACGCAGCAGGCATCCCACCCCCCCGATCCCCTGACCCCGGCATAACGCGGTGGGCGGCGACCCGGGCGAAGGTCGGCGAAAATGTCCCGCGAGCTCGACGCCCCCTCGGCCAGGGGCCTTGATGCTGACTCCCGCAAACGGCGTCGGCGAGACCGCTCACTCCCTGAGTGGGCACCCCGGATCGACGTCCGCCCAATCCAGCGCCCGCACCGCCAATGGAAGGACACGAGACCCACCAAACGGCGGCGGCGCGGGCCCGAAGAGGCCGCATGCCCGGGCCGGGGCCCGCCGCTAGCTCGGGGAGACCCTGCTTGGGGGCGACGCGCTCGTGCTCATGCGCATCTGTGGCACCCTGCTCGGCGCGGCGGCGCGGCACTGGCGGGCCTGGGCCAATCCCACTCAACGACCTTTGCGCACGAGGGAGGTGAGCTTCTCGCCCTCGGCGATGGTGATCGGGCCGGCCGTGTCCGGATTACCGACGCCGAGCGAGACGGCCAGCGTACGGGTGTGCAGGTCGAGCGCGGCCTCGGACAACGCGGTCAGGTCCGCGACCGCGCTGCGTGCGCGCACCCATCCCGTGACGCCGATTCCGGCCCCGGCGAGCGCGGCCGGCCACCAGATGACGCCGAGCAGCAGGTAGGGCCATGCCCAGGTACCTGTGGCCACGGCTGCGGCGAATGCTGTGTGTGCGGCGTTGAGCTCGGTGCGTGTGGAGTCCGGGAGTACCAGCCATAGGCGTGGCCACGCGAACGTCAGGTCCAGTCCATAGCGGTCCTGCGCGATCCGCTCGACGGCGTGGATCCGGTCACCCATCCAAGTGGGCCTGCCGGGCTGGGCTAGCGAGATGCGGTTGGCTCGGTCGGCGGCGGCGTCGATCAAGTGCTGTTGTTCAGGAGTGCGGGATCCACCGGGGTGGTCTCGGGCGAGTTGGAGGCGACGGTCGACGTGGCGTTGCCAGCGTGTTCGCCTACGTGCGACCCGCCATCGGCCCAGGAGCGGCCACTGGCCGAGCCAGATCAGGCGCGTTACCGGGGCGAGCGCCTGCACCGCCAGCCCCACACCGGTCGTCACCAACAGCAGCGCGGCGATTAGCAGCGCTTGTACAGCCCCGGGCTGACGCGCGATGCTCGTCGTGACGGCAGAAGATGCCTGGGCGAGGCGCGCGATGTCGAGCGTGTGCCCGAGTTGTATCCCGGCCCACGTCGTCGCGGCGAGCAATGCTCCTGGTACAAGCAGGAGGGTGACCCATCGTTCAGCTAACTTCTTGGCGAGTTCCTGGAAGAAGCTGTTCACGAGCGGACCATAGGCTCGCCGGTCACGCGGCAGCGCGGGGCCGGTCCGGCGGGCACGGTGAACGCGACGCGTGCACACGCACTGTCCGGACACACGAACTGTTCCTCATCCGCCTGCCCGGGGCTCGAGCCTGGAAGGCCGGCGCCCAAGGCCCGGGCGGAGCTGTCGGGGTCAGCGCCCAACAGTTCGGCGAGCAGGCCGAGGATCGGACGCCGAGCCTTTGCCTCGGCCTCAATGTGAGCCAGCAGCAACTGGCGGGCCGCAGTCTGGCGGGCGCATTCCGAACGGAGCTCAGGCAACTCCTCACAGAACACGGTCAGTGCCAGCCGTTCCGACGTATTCACCGCATCTCCCTTCATCCGCGACGATGCCGTCACGGATAGCAATAGCATCGGACGATGGCGTTCGACATCCTGCTTGCATTGATGCACCGACGGCTCGACACGCTGGAACAGACACAAGATCCCGAGCTCGTACTCGGCGGCTCGGCATTGGCCGAGGCGACGGGATTGCGGGACGCCGCGCAATCCGTTGACCCGCAACGGAAGTGTGTGGCTGCGTACGCCCTCGCCTGGTTCTACTTCTACCGTCACAACATGATTCCTCCCGGCCCGGAGTCGAGCGCCGAACTCGCCCACGCGATCGTCGTGCTCATGCCCGTGGCGCACGACAGCAACGCGATCCCCGAACCATTGAAAGCGGTCATAGGCCCGGCCGGTGATCCGCAGACCATGGGCAGAGTAGGCGTAGGACTGCTCACCGCCGCCCTCGGATCACCCGAATCAGACGTGCTCGAGGCCTGCGTGTTCTTGCTGGCCAAAGCCGCGCGGCTGGACCCCGACCCTCAGGTCGTGGCGCACCTCGCTGTGGCACACCTAGTGCGTTACGAACGTGGCGGCCCGCCGGGCGATCTGGACCACTCTGTTGAGCACAACGAGCATGCCTTGGCGCTCACCCAGGCCGGTCACCCGGACCGGATTGGACGGCTGACGAACCTGGGCAACGCCCTGCGTGAAAGGTTCGCGCGGGACGGCAACCCGGCCGACCTCGAACGGGCCATCGATGTGGGGGAGCAAGCCGTCAGCATGGCGGACCATCACCCGAACCTGGTCGCGGCGATGGGCAATCTCGGCAACTGCTACCTGGAACGCAACGACCTCATCGGCAGCCTGACCGATCTGGACCGGGCGATCGAGCTCATCGAACGGTCAGTGGCGCTCACCCCGGACGCCGGATTCGATCGATCAGGCCAACTGGCCAATCTCTGCGGCGCCTACCTCGGGCGCTACGACGAAACGGACTCGCTCACAGATCTGGACCAGGCGATCAGGACGGGGGAAGAGGCGATCGCCAGTACCCCCGAAAGCCATCCCAACCAGCCTGGATGGCTGACCAATCTCAGCAACGCCTACCAGAAGCGGCATTCACGCCGCGGCGCGCACGCCGACCTGGACCGGGCGATCGAGACCGCCGAGCAGGCGCTACGCTTCATACCGCGCAGCAGCCCCAACCGTGGGGCAGCGTTGTCCGCATGCGGGCTCGCGTACAAGCGGCGATACAGGGACAGCGGCGTACCGGCTGACCTGCTTCGCGCCTTCGAACTTGCCAAAGAGGCGCTCGCGGTGACCCCAGACGGCGGTGCGCACCGGACGAAGTTCCTGTCCAACCTCAGCGACGTGTACGGAGAACGGTACCGCAGCGGCGGCTCCTTGGCCGATCTCGACCACGCCATCGCACTCGCCGAAAAGGTCATCGCGGCGACGCCGACAGATCATCCCTCCCAGGCGTCCGACCTGTCCCGGCTCGGAAACGCCCACAGGGAACGATTCCGCCGCAACGGCGTCACCGCGGACCTGAACCGTGCCATCGAGTTACTCGAACGGTCGGTGGCGATCCGTACCGGCACCGACACCGCCGCATACGCAGGCCTGTTGTCCAATCTCGGGCTTTTCTATCAAGAGCGATACATCCGCGACAGCGCGGTCGCCGACCTCGATCGCGCCGTGGAACTCGCCGAACTGGCCATAGCGGCTTTCCCCACGGATCACCCCGAGCGGTACGGCGTGGTCTCATCTGTCGGGCTCATCTACCAACGGCGCTACCGCCACAGTGGCGAGGTCGCCGACCTCGATCGGGCGATCAGCCTGGGAGAGCAGGCAGCCGCCGGTCTCCCGGAGAGCCACCCCGAACGCGGCGCGGTCTGGTCGGATCTTGGGCTCGCCTACTTCCAGCGGTTCAAGCGCACCGAGGATCTAACCGATCTCGATCTGGCTGTACACGCGGGAGAACAGGCGGTCGCTTGCACGGCCGAGGACCATCCATACCGCGCGAGGTACCTGAGCAATCTCGCCGACGCGTACTGGTACCGATTGAACGTCGACAAACGTGGCCTCCTCGAGGAGACAATCACACAAATCTGCGCGGACGTCCGCACCGCCACGGCGTCCTCACCAACCGATCGCGTTCTCGCAGGCCATTTCGCAGGGGTGCTGGCAGGGGTCATGCGGGACAATGCCGCGGCGGTGGAACTGCTTGACACAGCTGTCGGCTTGTTGCCATCCACGGCACCACGTGAAGGTGTTCGAGCAGACCAGGAACATGGTCTCTCTGAACACACCGGCGTCGTCTCCGATGCGATCGCGGCCCACTGCGCGCGACGTGATCCAGTCCGCGCCGTGGAGGTGGCAGAGCTGGGCCGGGGCATCCTGCTGGGAGCCGACCTCGACAGCCGCACCGACCTCACTGAACTTGAACGCGCGCATCCTGGACTGGCCGAAGGATTCCGGCGTCTGCGTGACCAACTCCAGATCGAACACACCATGTCGAACACGATCCAGTACGTCGAGAACCGAAAACGCTTGTGGGCAGAGCAAGACGCCCTGCTCGCCGAGATTCGCCAGCAACCCCGCTTCGCACGCTTCCTGCTGCCGCCCCGATTCTCCGACCTACGCGTCGACAGCACTGTGGTATTGATCAACGCGGGCATCCTGCGCAGCGATGCGATCATCATCACGGCCGGAGGCGACCCGCTGTTAGTGCCGCTGCCACTGCTGAAGGTCCCCGACGTCCGGGCCAAGGCTCAGGAACTCCTGGACGCCACCGCCGACCACAGCCGCCTAGCCGGTCCGCTCAAGCGGCAGCGGGTGGTCCGCGAGATCCTCAGCTGGCTATGGACATCGGCTCTCGAACCCATACTCGCCGCCCTGGGGCCGAGCGGCATGCCCCGGGTATGCTGGCTGCCCACTGGTTCGCTGGGCCTGTTCCCCTTGCACGCCGCAGGAAATCCCGGCGAGCCGGGCGCGCTCGACTACGTGGTCTCGTCCTACACGCCGACTCTGCGCGCGCTGGCGTACGTACGAACTCGCCCCGCCTCGGCCAAGCACCGCCAGTTGACCGTCGCACTCGAACAGACACCAGGCCTGCCCGACCTTCCCGGCTGTGTCACCGAAGCCGCCGCGCTGCACCGCGACCACCCGGACACACCACCGCTGACTGACAAGAACGCGACGACCGAGCTCGTGCGGGCTGCCCTGACCGACGCGACATGGATGCACTTCGCCTGTCACGCCAGGAGCGACCTCACCAAACCGTCGCAGGGCGGTTTGCGGTTGTACGACGGAACCCTCGCCATTCCCGAGATCAGCAAGCTCCGCCTCGACCACGCCGAGCTCGCCTACCTTTCCGCCTGTTCCACGGCGCACCGCGGAACCCAGCTCGCCGACGAGGCGATCCACCTCGCGTCGGCGTTCCAGCTAGCTGGCTTCCGGCATGTCGTCGCGAGCCTGTGGCCCTTGGCCGACGACGTCGCCGCCACTGCCGCGCACTCCTTCTACGGTCATCTGGGCGGCACAGCCGATCATGCCGCGGTGGCTCTGCACCGGGTCGCACACGAACTGCGTGCCGAATACCCCGACAGAGCCGACCTCTGGGCGCCTTTGATCCACAGCGGACCATGAAGGTTCCAAGAAAGCTGTGCGTTCCGCGCGACGATGACCGCAGCGTGCTTCCTGAACTGGCGATATCCGGGCTATTTGTCGACAGTTCAAGCTTGTTGTTTGCGGTGCTTGGTAAGGGGCGCGGCGTGTAGTTTTGCCGACGTCATGGTGGCAGGCGGCGGATCTTTGATCAGGTCAGCCTCCGGTTGCAAGCTCGGCCGTCGTGGCGCCGGCGGCGGCGCGTGCCTGGTCACCACCGGCTTGCTCACCGGCGTCGATCGCGACGTCGATGCCCGCCCTCGCCGCCAGCCACAGGCCCACAGCGGCGTCCACCGCAGCCGCGTCGACGCGGGTGACCAACCTGCCAGATCGTGCTTTTCGACGGCACCAGCGGCGGCTTACCGCACCGGGAATACACCATGGCCAGCATCGGCGGCGGGGTGTCGGTGACCCAGCCGGCGATCGCGGTGAGCCCCCGCATCCCAGCCACCACCGCGGCAGCACACAACACCAGCACCGCGGCCAAAGGGTGGACCACCCACGAGGGATGACGCGGGTCGTCGATCACCGCGAAATGATCGACCAGATCCACGACCGTCGTGTCCAGGGCCAGGTCATCGCCCTGACCACCGTCAGAACCGTCATCGCCGGCCGACAACGATGACACCAACACCGACCAGATATCCGCCTCGTCGGACGACAAGGTGGCAGAATGCACGGACAACGGAACTCCGGTGATGAGAGGTCTTGGCGGACGTCTCTGGAGGACCCCGAGGGTGTACGTCCTCGGATCTTCTTTCAGCAGGTCCCCGAGGGCAAGACCGCCAAGAACCGCCTGCACCTGGACGTACGCGCCGCACCCGGCCTGCACGGCGACGAGCGGATGGCCGCCCTCGAAGCGGAGTGCGAGCGCCTCGTCGGTCTCGGCGCCACCCGCTTGCGCCGCGGCGAGCCGACGCCTCCTACCAGCGCGGGCTACATCGTGATGGCCGATCCGGAGGGAAACGAGTTCTGCTTGGACTGAACGACGGGGAACTTCACCCCGGTGAGGTCTTCGGAGACGGCCCACAGCCGCTGCTGGACGGCTACCTCGTACGACTCCGGGCTGGAGGTGACCAGCCGGGGGGGACACCTGCACCACCAGCGTGCGGATCTGTCGGGCGGTGTTGCCGGACACTCGTTGTGTCCATGACGGCGACACTCGTGATGGCCGTGTAGATTCCGGCATTTCAGGCAGTGATCGGAGGTGTGCGCGCGGGTCGGTGGACACGCTGTCGCCGTGATGCTCACTATGGAGAACGTGTCGTCACGCTGGTGAGGCTCACGGTCATGCGGAGGATTCGTGGACATGCTGTCGCCTGAGTTGGGGCGTGCGGCAGCGACAGGGCGGCGGTTGATCAGCTTCCTCGTGGAGCGATGAGGAGATGACGCCCGCGATCATGGCCATGATCGACCAGAGTGGAGTCTTGTGCAGGCCCAGGACGCGGGCTGCGCCGATGGCGGCGGCGACCAAGGCGGCGAGGGCTTCGGCCAGGCGTGAGCCGAGAGGTTTGAGGGTGGCGCAGGCATCGGGGGTGAACCGGACTAGCGCGATGCTGGCCTGGACCCGCAGCGGTTCGGCCAGGTGCCGGGCTCGGCGCAGCCAGCTGCGGACGGTGCTTTCCGGGACGTTCAGGTCGGCGGCGATGCGCCGGTGACCGCGCCCGTGCGCGCCGGCGAGCAGGGCCTGGCCGAGTAGCTCCAGGCCGTAGGCGCTGCGCGGTGGCGACTGGACGGGCACCAGCACGTGGGTCGCGCGGCACCCGGGACAGCGCGCACGAGCCGGGCGCACCGACTCGCGGCGGCCACCAAGTTGGCGCACACTGCGGACCTGCGCGTACCCCCACCGGCGCAGAGGCGAGGCCCGGCAGGACGGGCAGTCCAGCCGACCGGCGATCAGCGCGGCACGAGCGGCCTCGGGGTCCAGAACCACGATCACGGCGGGTCGTCCTCATCCGATCAGCCTCGCCCGGAGACGCGGCCGGGCGACAGGGGGAACCGGTGTTGCGGTCGGCCCGACCCTACCCACCGCTCGTGATCGATTGGCCGGAACGAGCGAGGGCGACAGCATGTCCATGACTACGAGGACCTACAGGGTCCCTCACCAGGGTGGACACCTCGCATGCCCACATCAATGTCGCGACACCATGTCCACGAACTCTCCAGACATCCGACGGGCGATGCTCACACCGAACGACGAGAGAGGGCTCTCACGGGCTCAGGAGGAGTGACGCCTAACAGGCGGCGTCGAGGACCGACGCCGGCCCATCGGTGCGGGCCTGCACGAGGCGCTCGGCCAGCTCGACCTGGCTCCAGTCGCGGGCCTGGCGACAGGCCGCGAGCCGGGTGCCGTCGAACGCGTCGATCCAGTGCCGGCCGCCTCTATCAGCGGCCTGCCGGAAGAACGGCGCTGCGGCATCCTCATCCAAGGTCCACTGATGCATACCGGCCGCAGCCTCGCCGTAGCTTATGCACCCAGCCCCACACGACTCACCCTCAGCCCGGTCCGACCCAGCCGTGTGAACTCCACCGCAGTACCTCCCAAATCGGCCAGCACGACCACACGCGCACCGTCGGCACGCCGCGCGGCCACACCGCTCAGCCTTGCACGCGAAGCCGGACGTCACCGGCAGAGCCCGACCTCGGCTCCGAGCCAGGCATACCGGGTGGGTCCGGAACTGACGAACACAGAAATCGGCTGACAGCTCCTGGGCCCCAAGATCGCAGACAACCGGTACCCGAGCAGACGCACAAAGCCACTCGTGCTACCGGAGTTCCGTTCTATTTCTCCCGCGACACCCCGCGCGGTACCTCCAACGAGTGACGACGCGCGCCATGAAGATCACCATGGGACTCGACAAGCCTCACATGATCAACGATCTCAAAACGGCCGTGGGGCCAGCGCACGGCGGGTTGGCCTTGAGGGTGACACTGGCGGAGGCTCCCCGCCGATCCCTAGCAACGGCCGAACTGCTCATGGTTACGTAGGTGAGTAGTATCACGCCTCACGCGGGGCAAGTTGTAAGCGGACCGGCTCGGTCAGTGCGGCGCAGGCTCCGGCGAAGTCGGCCAACCGGGCCGCGACCGTCGCGATCGCCAGCCGTTCCGGCAGGACGGCTGAGAACTTCAGCCCAGCAACGGCCCGGCGGTCGACGTCGGGCAGCACCAGGATCTCCCCGTCACCCACTCTGCCGCGGGCCTCTCGCCAGGCGTCAGGACTCAGGTCCTGACGCAGCAGCACGGAGAAGTCTGTCGGCCGCTGGATCGGATCGGCGATCGACGACAGTGTGGCGGCGAGCGTTGCGTTCGCGCGGTATCCGGCCCAGGTCCACCAGTGGACGTCGTCACCTGCCCGGGTGATCAGCGTTCCTCCGGGATGCACAGTGCTGGGCGCTTCCTCCTCTCGCCATTCGGCGAGCTTGGCCTGGGCACGGCGGGTCAATGACACCGGCGGATCCGCCCCGAGTAGGATCTCACGCATTGCCCGCGTCAAGCTGTTGGATAGCCCGGCGATGCCGTGGCTCGTCCACTTGGCGACGCCACCGCCTTCGGCCGGCTCGACGAAGGCCCGTCTGCGTGTCCAGTCGATGAAGGTCACCCGCCAGCTCCGGCCACCGAGTAGGAGCAGGCGTGGTCCCGCTCTCTTCTCGGTCAGCACCGAGGGGTCGGTCTGCCCGATCTCCTGGCGACCGGCCAGTACGGTGAACTGCGGTGGCGCCGTGAAGGAGGCGGTCAGCTCGATAAAGTGGCGCCGTCCGAAGCGTTCGTCGGCCTCGGGGCCGATGAACAGCAGCCCGCCGTCCTCGTTAAGAAATCCCGCGTCAAGCATGTGCCGCAGGATGGGAGCCGCCGAGCGGTCAAAGGGGGCCAGGCCGTTCCACTCCTCGGGCCATAATTGGTCGCCGATCCGGTGCTGCTGAAGGGTGACGGCGAGCAGTTGCTGCGCCACCAGATGGCGTGGTTCCGGCGGCGCGGTCACTGATTCGACCCACCCGCGTCCCCACAGCAGGAGCAGACCCGCAGTCTGGAGCAGCGTCTCGCCCCCGGTGGCGAGAAACAGGCAGTTGCGTACGGTGCCGGTTCGCCGTCCGGTGCGGCCGATGCGCTGCAGAAAAGACGTGACAGTAGTGGGTGCGTCGATCTGGATCACCCGGTCCAGGTCGCCGACGTCGATACCGAGTTCAAGCGTGGAGGTGGAGACGATGACGCAGTCGCGGGCCTCCGCGAAGGCGCGCTCCGAGCGGGCACGCTCTTCGGTGGAAAGCGAGGCGTGGGAGAGAAACACGTTCACCTCGCGGGCGCGTAGAGCAGCGCCGAGCTGCTCCACCTGCCGCCGCGAGTCGCAGAACACCAGCCGTTTCTCGCCTTGGTGCAGTGAGGCGATCAGCTTCGCGGCATTGTCGAGAGAGCCGACATAGTCGAGTTCAACGTCGCCGGCCGGGCGGGAGCCTTCCGAGCCGGAGACCTCGGAGCCGGAAGCGTTTGAGCCGTGCGCGGCCGCGACCGCGCACGGGACTTCAGGTGCGACCACCTGACCGGTCCGTTTTCCGGCGCCGGATCCCTGCAGCCACGTGAGCAGTTGCTCCGGGTTCCCCACCGTGGCCGATAGGCCGATGCGCTGGATGGCGCGGTTGGTCACGCGCTCCAGCCGTTCCAGCACGGCCAGCAGGTGCCAGCCGCGGTCGTCACCTGCGAAGGCGTGAACCTCGTCGACGACCACCGCGCGGACGCGGCCAAGTAGGTGTACGTGGTCGGTCTTCACGCTGATCAGCATCGCCTCGAGCGACTCGGGGGTGGTGAGCAGGATGTCGGGTGGGTCGGTCCTGATCCGCTGCCGCTGCGACGCACGGACGTCACCGTGCCAGAGCGCGGCCCGGCGTCCGAGCCACTGGGCGTAGGAGTCGATGCGCGGGAGGAGGTTGTTGAGCAGTGCCTTGAGTGGGCACAAGTAGAGCACCGATGCGCCGGTCCAGTGCTGTTGCGCCATTACGGACAACAGGGGGAAACAAGCGGCCTCGGTCTTGCCCCCTGCGGTCGGGGCTAGCAGGACTGCGTCCTCACCATTCATCAGCGGCCTGATCGCCGCGAGCTGCAGCGAACGCAGGTCGGGCCAGCCGAGGCTGTTCACGATGTGGTGTAGGACGACCGGGTCTAGTCTGTCCAGGGCGTCACCGGGGTCCGCCATCACAGATCCAGGTCGACATCGTCGGCCGAGGCGGCCAAATTCCGTTCGGTGTCACTGAGCTCGCTGCTCTGCATCATCAGGGTGTAGTGCTGCCGGGGATCGAAGTCCTCGAACTGGTCAATGCGGTCGAGCACGTCGCCGACAAGCTTCTTCAGAAACAGCCGGGGAGCTACGCCGACCTTGCCACCCAGGGCCCCGCCGACCGCCCGTGCCAGGTCGGCGATGTACGCGTCGTCGGCGAAGTCCTTGATCCTTCCCGGAGCATCGGCTCCGGCGGTGTAGAGGTCGCGGACGGTCACTCCCAGATCCACCAATGATTCCCGGGTGAAGCCAGGCAGCCGGATCTGCACCGCGCGCGGATTGTCGAAGCGCGGGTCGGCGGTGAAGTCGGTCGCCAGCCGCTGTGACAGAGGCGCGAGGCGCTGTACTCCCTGCGTCCCGTCGTAGAACGCAGGGGTCCCAGTGATCACCAGATACAGTCCGGGGAAGCGGCCCGAATGCACCTCATCGATGAGCTGCCGCAGTGCGTTGAGCGCCTTGTCGCGGGCGTCGGCGCGTACCCGCTGCAGGGTCTCGACCTCATCCAGCACGACGAGAAGCCCGGGGTGCCCGGAGTCGCGCAGCACGGTCAGCAGTCCCTGCAGGAAGCCGAGTGCGCCGAAGTGGTCGAGGTCCCCCCGCACGCCTGCGAACCGGCGCGCAGCGGCGGCGACGTGCGGCTGTCCGCCGAGCCAGGCCAGCACTGCGGCGGCAGTGGTCTCGTCTCCGGCGGCGAGCGCGGCCCGGTAGCCCCGCAGCGCGGTCGCGAAAGACGGCGCGTGCCGCGACACTTCGGTGAGTCGGGCTGCCAATAGCTTCTCAACCTCGGTGGGCAACTCGTCCTCGTCCGCCCCGGCCGCGAGGGCGTCTTCCTCCAGCGCGTAGAACCACGCGTCCACCACCGACCGCAACGCGCTCGGCGGGAAACTGGCGGTGGCGAGTCGCTCGGTCAGGCGCCGGTAGACGGTCTCCAACCGGTGCAGGGGCGTCTCGGTCTCCGAGATCTGGATCTCGGCGACGGCGAAGTTCCGCCGTTTGGCCCGCTCTCCCAGCCATCGCGCGAAGAACGTCTTCCCCGATCCGTACTCTCCCCGCACGGCCTTGAACACCGACGCGCCCGAGCCGACAGCCTCCAGTTCGGCGTCCAGCGCCGACTCGAATCGGTCGAGGCCGGTGGCAAGCAGGTCCAGCCCGCTCTCGGGGACAGCACCGCGCCGCAGCGCGTCAATCACCGCCCGTCGGCGTACCGCGCTGACCTGGGGGGAACGGGATGGCGGAGCGGTGTTCACGCCTGCCAGTCTCCCATCGTGCTCGTCATGCCAGTTCGAACTGGTCTCGCAGCAGTCCCGTGTTCAACCGCAGTGTGCGCCCATCGGGCAAGGTCTCCAGAACCTGCACGCCGTCATAGTTGAGTAGTTGGCGCAGGACGGCGGCAAAACCGTCGGCGCGGCCCGCCGGGTAGCCGACGCGCTGGGCCAGGGCGGTGACCGGGAGCGCACCGGTGTCGGCCAATGCCCGCACCGCCCTTTCGACCTTGTCCATGGGAGGCTTGCGCGCCAGCAGTGACACCTGAGCCTGGAAGATCTCTGACGCCAGCAGAGCTTTCACCAGGGCGTCACCGGGCGATGCCAAGCGAGGAGTGAGAAGGGCCTCATCGCCTCCTAGCTCAAGTACCACGTCGAAGAGAGCTTCACCCATCGCAGCCGGCGCTTTCGACGCCTTCGAAGTGCGCCGCTTCGGCTTTAGCTCCGCCGTGGGGGCCAGAGCGGCGGGGCGGGGAATTTCCGGCTCCTCAGACCACCATGCCGGACGTTGGTCGCCGAGTTCACGCCAGCCCTTGGGTGGCTCCGCGCCGAAGGGCAGGAACGCCAGGACGGGGATGGTGACCTCGGCCAGCGAGGCTCCGCCGTGATAGCCGGCCTTCTGTGCCGTGTAGCGGGAGTCCGCGTCCCACAGCGCCACGATCGAGGCACCCGGGTTCGGCCACACCACTCGCGGGCCGGACAACGCCACCTCGGTCTCGCGTAGCGAGCCGCTGGAGGTGCGATGTCGGGCGGAGGCGATGTCGTCGCCGTCGATCTTTGCGCCGCTGCGGTCCACGACATGCCCATGGTCGCTGGTGAGGATCACCGCCATGCCCTGGGCCGCGGCCACACGCAGTAATTCCCGCAATTTTCCGATCTGGTCGAGCCGCCACGCGCCGTCGCCGAGCTTCTGCTCTTTGGCGAGTCTGTCGTCGATGGTGTTCAGTACGACCGCCACATGTGTGTGCTCGTCGGCGAGGGCTTCGGTCAGCTCCGGACCGAACGCGCCGCCGGCGCTCTTCCCTCGCAGGTCATCCTTGTGGAAGATCGCGGCCCGGCTCCCACCCCAAAACCGGTGGCCTGGGAACAGTCGCTTCTCGTCAGCCTGTGCGCCCTTCATCAGTTTTCCAGCGAACAAGGATGTCCGGGAGACCGCGGTCAGCGTTGGCAGGGCGGCAGCCATGGCGCGCCGCCTCGGCGGTCGGTCCGCAAGATCTGGCAGCGGGTCGTACTCAGCCCAGTGCCGGCGAAGTTCCTCGCCCAGTTCGGTGGCGATCGCCGCGCTCAT
>NZ_JBSFTC010000257.1:0-16179 GCF_053590415.1 Nonomuraea sp. NPDC003201 | reverse complement strand
CCCACGCTCTACCGATCTGCCCGCCGCGCGGCGGGCAGCTCCAGAGCCAGCCGCACCCCGAAGATCTCGACGATCTCCCGGGGGTGCGGCAGCACGACGCGGAACCCGCGGTTGCGCTCGACCTGCACCAGCCCCGCCTCGGCCAGGCGCAGCATCGCCTCGCGGACCGGGCTCCTGGAGACGTTGAGCTGCTCGGCCACCTGGTAGACGGAGTAGAGCCGGCCGGGGACCATCGCGCCCGTGTGCACCGCCCGGCGCACCTCGGAGATCACCTGCTCGGCCAGCGACCGGCCCGCGTGCGGCAACGGCTGGAGCTTCAGCTCGGCGTGTTCGCGGGTCGGCGGCATGTCGGCATGTTACCCGTACGGGACCGGCGGCGATCATGCGCCGCCCGGCGGGCGTTTCAGCGCCGTTTCAGTGCCGGTCGGCGGGCAGATCGCGGGGTTCCGGTCCCCGGTAGGCGGGCAGCAGCGGGGGCGGTATGGGGCCTTTGATGCGGCGGCCCTCGCCGTGCTCCTCCCACGCGTGCGCCAGGACGCCGACCGCGCGTGACAGGACGAACAGGCCCCTGCCCAGCTCGGGCGCGAAGCCGAGCTCGCTGTAGACGATGGCGGTGGCGCCGTCGACGTTCATCGGCACCGGTGCCAGCTGCCGCTCGATCTCCAGCCCGATCCGCAGGTACGCGCCTTCGACGACGCCGTCGCGGACCGCGTCCTCGACCGCCCGTACGAGGGGGTCGCGGCGCGGATCGCGCGGATGGAAGCGGTGTCCGAACCCGGGAAAGTACCGCTTGGCATCCCGATACCCGGCCAGCACCCCCGAGACCACCTCCGAGACCGTCCCCGCCAGGTCGGCATCCGCAGGATCGGCCTCTGCCGGGTCTGCGCTGGTTTGCTCCCGGATGTCGGCGAGCACGGCCATGCACTCCTGACCAGCGCCACCGTGCACGTCGCCGAGCAGCCCGACGCCCGTGGCCACGGCGGTGTTGAGGCCGACGCCGCAGGTGGCGGCCATGCGGGCGGCGGCGATCGAGGGTGCCTGCGGCCCGTGGTCGACCCCCGACACCAGCGCGGCCTCGAACAGCGCTGACTGCCCGGGAGAGGGCACCTCGCCGCGCAGCATGAGCCAGATCGTGTCGGCGAACGACAACCGGCCGATGAGCTGCTCGACGGGATAGCCGTGCAGCCGGATGACGCCGGGGGAGATGTCGGATATGGCGGTGGCCCACCATCCGGTCACCTGCTCAGTCGTGGTGCTCATCGAATCTCCTTGGCGTGAAAACCCCGTTCTTAAGGGCAGGGAGGGTACGTGGAATAGTGCGGTGGGATCGAACGTGTGCACGATGCGTGACTGATCGCGTACTGGAATGTGAACTGTGGAGCAGACCGTGAAGCGGGCCTACAAGTACCGCTTCTACCCGACCCCCGAGCAAGCTGAAGAGCTCGCCCGGACGTTCGGCTGCGTCCGCCTCGTCTACAACAAGGCGCTGGAGGAGCGCACCCGCGCGTACACCATCGACGGGGGTCGCGTCTCCTACGGGGAGTCGTCGGCGGCCCTGACCGCATGGAAGCGCGGCGGCGACTACGACTTCCTGTCGCAGGTCTCCTCCGTGCCGTTGCAGCAGGCGCTGCGCCACCTCCAGGCCGCGTTCGCGAACTTCTTCGCCAAGCGGGCCAACTACCCTACGTTCAAATCGCGCAAGAAGGCGCGGGCCTCGGCCGAGTACACCCGCTCGGCCTTCCGCTGGCGCGAGGGCCGGCTGTGGCTGGCCAAGATGGACGCGCCACTCGACATTTGCTGGTCGCGTCCGCTGCCGGAGGGCGCCGAACCGTCCACGGTCACCGTTTCCCGGGACGCGGCGGGCCGTTGGTTCGTCTCCCTCCTGACAGAAGAGACGATCACTCCATTCCCGCCGGTGGAGCAGACGGTGGGGATGGATGCGGGCATCGCCGCCCCGGCCACACTGTCCACCGGAGAGAAGATCGTCAATCCCCGCCACGAACACCGCGACCGGCGCAAACTGGCCAGGGCTCAGCGGGCGCTCGCCCGCACGGCCAAAGCGAGCGCCAACCGGGCCAGGGCCCGGCTCAAAGTGGCCCGCGTTCACGCCAGGATCGCCGACCGTCGCCGGGATTTCCTGCACAAGCTCACCACTCGACTTGTCCGTGAGAACCAAACGGTCGTGATCGAGGACCTCACCGTCCGCAACATGGTCAAGAACGGCAAACTCGCCCGAGCCATCTCCGACGCCTCGTGGCGGGAGCTGCGGAGCATGCTGGAGTACAAGGCCGCCTGGTATGGCCGGGCCGTGATCGCGGTGGACCGCTGGTTCCCCTCCTCCAGGCTGTGCTCGGCTTGCGGGAGCGTGCAAGACAGGATGCCGCTGAACGTCCGGAAGTGGGCCTGCGCGTGCGGCGCGATCCACGACCGGGACGTCGACGCGGCCCGCAACCTCTTGGCCGCTGGGCTGGCGGACAAGTAAAACGCCTGCGGAGCTGGTGTAAGACCTCAACGAGAGTCCTCTCGGGCGGGCGACCGGCGGTGAAACAGGAACTTCCATGGGCGACCGTGGGGATCCCTCTCGATTTCGAGAGGGAGGAAGTCAAACGGCTCCTTCCTCGCGCAGGTGGGCGATGTCGGTGTCGGAGTAGCCGAGGGTGCGCAGCACCGCGTCGGTGTGCTCGCCGAGTCTCGGGGGCGGGCCGGCGGGGGCCAGGGGGCGGCCGTCCACGTGGGCGGCACCGCCCAGCAGCACGAGCTCGCCGCCGCCGGAGGCAGGGGAGGGCAACCGGTGCAGCAGGCCGCGGTGTTCGACCTGCGGCGAGCGCAGCGCCTGCGGGACGGTGACCACCGGCGCCGCGGGCACGCCGGTCGGCAGCAGGACCTCGTCCCACTCGGCCGCCGACCTGGTCTTCAGCGTCTTCTCCAGCTCCTCGCGCAGAGCGTCGCGGTGGGCCTTGCGGTCGTCCCTGGTGCGGAAGCGGGGGTCGCTCATGAGCTCCGGCCGGCCCAGCACCCGGCAGAGGGTCTCGAACTGCTCCTGCTTGTTGGCGGCGATGTTGAGCTGGCCGTCGGCGGTCTCGAACGTGCCCGACGGCGCCGACGTACGGTTCTCGTTGGCCATGGCCACCGGCTCCCGCCCGGCGACGAGGTAGTCGGAGACCACCCAGCCCATCCCCGTGAGCGCGGCGTCCAGCATGGACACGTCCAGGTGGGCGCCCTGCCCGGTGCGGAGCTTGCGGTGCAGGGCGGCGGCCACGGCGAAGGCGGCGGTGATGCCCCCGGCGCTGTCGCACACCGGGTAGCCCACCCGTACGGGCGCGGTGTCCGGGGTGCCGGTGACGCTCATGATGCCCGCCAGGCCCTGGATCACCTGGTCGTAGGCGGGGCGCTCGCGCATGGGCCCGGTGGCGCCGAAGCCGGACAGCGCGCAGTAGACGAGGCCGGGGTTGATCTCGCGCAGCCGTTCCCAGCCGAAGCCGAGCTTGTCCAGCACGCCGGGGCGGAAGTTCTCCAGCAGCACGTCGGCCTCGCCCAGCAGCCTGGTGAAGACCTCGCGGCCGGAGGCGTGCTTGAGGTTGACGGTGACCGAGCGCTTGCCCGCGTTCTGCGCCAGGAAGGAGACGCCGAGGTTCTCGCCGCTGAGGCGGGGGTCGGCGCCGAGCTGGCGGGCCAGGTCTCCGGTGCCGGGGATCTCCAGCTTGATCACGTCGGCGCCCATGAGGGCGAGCTGGTAGCCGGCGTACGGGCCGGACAGGACATTCGTCATGTCGAGCACGCGTACGCCGTCGAGCAGCCGCGGTGATGAGTTGTCGGTCATCGAACCCCTGTCCGTACCGCTATGTGGTCCAAAAATACCGTACAGCGGTTCAGGCTGACGTGTCGATGACCGCGCCGCATGCTTGACACGCCCAGGGAACGGCCATGGCGTCGCCATTGAATTGGACAGCTCCGTCCAGAAAAGCGATCGCCTCCCGGGGAGAGTGATGCGAGCTCGAGCGGCGGTCCTGCGCGACCCGGGCGGCCCGTTCGCCGTCGAGGACGTCTCGCTCGCCGCGCCCGGCCCCGGCGAGGCGCTGGTCCGCGTGGCGCCCGGCGACCACGTCGTGATGAGCTACGACTCCTGCGGCTGGTGCGGGCGGTGCGTGACCGGCGCGGCCTCGTACTGCGACGAGTTCGTGACTCCGCTTCCACGCTCGCCATAATGGACGAGCATGACCACAGCATCGCAAGCCGGGAGCGCAGGAGCGGGAACTGGGCCCGCAGGTGGTCAGAGGTGAATCTGTTGAACGGGTCGGCCACGTACGAGGGCGAGTGCTTCGGGGTGCGCCAAGGCGATGGTTTCCCCGTTGTGCCCTGCGGCCCTGGCGCGGATCGACTCCTCCAGCCGGGCCTTGACCCGGCCGCCCAGGACACGGCGCGGGTACTTGGGGCACCACACCACGTGGTCGCCCAAGTCGTACGCCGCACCAGGGGAAGCGCGCACCCGACAAGACACTCGATCATTTTAGGATCTGCACTCCAAGAAGAGCAGCGGTTTCCAAAAGCCGAAATCCGCAGGTCAAAGCACGCTCAGGCGCAAGAGCACCTTCCCGCTCGGCATTACCCCGCCTCCTGAAGGGAGCGGTCCCCTGCCTTCGACTTGAAGGTGCGCAACCTCAGCGGCGTCCGCCCCGACCTGCCCTTCGGCGGCCACAAGTGGAGCGGCCTCGGCGTCGAGAACGGCCCCTGGGGCCTGTACGGCTACATCGAGCTCCAAGTCCTGGTAGGGAATCAATCATGAACATGACCATCGAGCAGGCGGGGCTCATGCTGGCCGACCCTCTCGCCTACGCCGACGAGCCGCGGCTGCACCAGGCGCTCACCCTGCTGCGCCGGGAGGCCCCGGTCCATCTCGTGGAGTCGCCCGAGTACACGCCCTTCTACGCCGTCACCCGGCACGCCGACATCATGCGGGTCGAACGCGACAACGCCCTCTGGCTCAGCGCGCCACGCCCGGTCCTGGGCAAGAAGACGTTCGAGGCGCACGCCAGGCAGCAGGCGGCGCAGGGCATCCAGTTGAAGACGCTGGTCCACATGGACGACCCCGACCACCGGGTGGTCCGGGCGATCGGCGCCGACTGGTTCCGCCCCAAGGCCATGCGCGCCATGGAGAGCCGGATCCAGGAGCTCGCCCGCCGTTACGTGGACCGGCTGGCCGAGTACGGCGGCGAATGCGACTTCGCCACCCAGGTCGCGGTGCACTACCCGCTGTACGTGATCCTCTCCCTGCTCGGGCTGCCCGAGTCCGACTTCCCCCGCATGCTCAAGCTCACCCAGGAGCTGTTCGGCGGCGCGGACGCGGAGACCAGGCGCGGGGACACCGCCGAGGACCAGTTCGCGGTGCTCCTCGACTTCTTCGCCTACTTCCAGCAGCTCACCGCCGCCCGCCGCGCCCACCCCACCGAGGACCTGGCCTCCGCCATCGCCAATGCCCAGGTGGACGGCAAGCCGCTCAACGACATGGAGACGGCCTCCTACTACGTCATCATCGCCTCCGCCGGCCACGACACCACCAGCTCCACCGTCGCCGGCGGCCTGCACGCCCTCATCGAACACCCCGACCAGCTCGCCCGGCTGCGCGAGGACCCCGGCCTGCTGCCGTTCGCGGTCGACGAGATGATCCGCTGGGTCACCCCGGTCAAGGAGTTCATGCGCACGGCCTCGGCCGACACCAGCCTCAACGGCGTGGACATCAAGGCGGGCGAGTCGGTGCTGCTGTCGTACCCGTCGGCCAACCGCGACGAGGAGGTGTTCACCGACCCGTTCGCCTTCGACGCCGGCCGCGACCCCAACCGCCACCTGGCCTTCGGGTTCGGCGTGCACTACTGCCTCGGCGCGGCGCTGGCCCGGATGGAGCTGAAGGCCCTGTTCGCCGAGCTGCTGCCGCGCCTGGAGAGCGTCGAGCTCACCGGCCCGCCCGAATGGACCGCCACGACCTTCGTCGGCGGCATCAAGCACCTGCCCATCCGGTACAGACTCCGCCGCTGATCACATGTCGCCGGACCTCAGGAAGGCGGGCCGGGCCCGGCGCCACTCCGGAGTGTCCAGCGCGTTGAGCGCCGCGACGATCCGTTTCTCCTCGTAGACGAAGTGCGTCTCCATCAGCGCGGCGAGGCTGTCCAGCTCGCCGCGCACCAGGACCGGGTCGTGGTCCCGGCCGAGTCCGTCGAGGAGCGCCTGCAACCGCCGCAGGGAATCGTCCACCAGCCGGTGGTCGCGGCGCAGCTCCTCCAGCACCGGTCGCAGCTCGGGGAAGCTCCGTGCGAGCTCGGGGAAGGCGCCGCCGTCCTCGCCGGTGTGGTGCCGCTCCAGCGCGGAGCAGAAGGCCAGGCAGTGGGTACGCAGGTCGCGGGGGAGCGCGCCGCCCGCGAGATAGGCCTCGACGTCCTCGCGCAGCGCGTCGAGCTGCTCGCGGAGCCAGAGGTGCACGTCGATCAACTGGTTGCCGAACGCCTCCAGGCGCCCGTCGGGTGTTTCCATGGTCGTCCCATGTTTCGGCGCCTCCATGCCCTCGGCGATCTGTTTGCCGGGTGCACCGCGACGCTGGGACGTACCCCATCATCGTTCCGGAGATCGGTCAAATAGGGTGAAGTTCGTGGAACCCGGGACTCCCGACCGCCGAAGTGCTGGACGATACCTGTGGTGGCTGGTCAGGAGTCAGCCCGGCCGCATCGCCCTCGGCGCGTTGCTGGGCTCCGCCTGGATGGTCTGCCTGACGCTGCCGCCGTACTTCCTGTCCCGCGCCATCGACGACGGCCTGGCTCCGGGAGACAGGCCCGCGCTGGCCGGCTGGACCGCCGCCGTGCTCGGCGTCGGGGTGCTGAACGCCTGGCTGGCCATCATGCGCCATCGCACGATGACCAGGGTCCGGATGGACGGCGCGTTCCGCACCGTACAGGTGGTGGTGCTGCACGCGACGCGGCTGGGCGCGGCGCTCCCGCGCAAGGTCACGGCCGGGGAGGTGGTGACGATCGGGTTCGGCGACGCCGGCCTGATCGCCCACGCGCTGACCATCACCGGCCCCGGCGTCGGCGCGGTGCTCGCCTACGTCGTCGTGGCCGGGCTGCTGCTGGCCGTCTCGCCGCTGCTGGCCGCGGTGGTGCTGGTGGGCGTGCCGTTGCTGGTCATGCTGGTCGGGCCGCTGCTGGGACGGCTGCGCGGCGCCGAGACGGCGTACCGGCTGCGGCAGGGCGAGCTCGCCGCCCGGTTCGGGGACATCGCCGGAGGGCTGCGGGTCCTGAACGGCATCGGCGGCAAGGACGTGTACGCCGAGCGCTACCGGCGCGGCTCCCAGGAGCTCCGGGAGAAGGGCTACCAGGTGGGCGCGGTCACCAGCTGGATCCACGCCCTCGGGGTCGGCCTGCCCACGGTGTTCCTCGGCGCGGTGACGTGGCTGGCGGCCCGGATGGCCGCGCAGGGCGACATCACCACCGGCGAGCTGGTCGCGGTGTACGGGTACGCAGGCGTGCTGGTGGTGCCGGTCACGAACCTCATCGAGACCGGGTACGGCTTCAGCCGCGGCCTCGTGGCCGCCCGCCGGGTCATCCACTTCCTCACCCTCGAACCGGACGTCACCGGCGGCGACGCGGATCCGCCCGCCTCGCCCGCGCCGCTGCGCGACCCGGCCTCGGGCGTCGAGATCGCGCCGGGGAGGCTGACCGCGCTGGTCAGCGCCCGCCCGGGGGACTCGGCCGCGGTGCTCGACCGGTTGGGCGGGTTCACCGCGTCCGCCGCGACCTGGGGTGGGATCCGGCTCGACACCATCGACCCGGTACGGGTCCGCGAGCGGATCCTGCCGGCCGACAACGAGGCGGACCTGTTCGCCGGCACGCTGCGCGACGTCGTCGCGGGCCGGCACGACCCCGGCGACGAGGCCGTGGGCCGGGCGGTCCACGCGGCCATGGCCGAGGACGTCGTCCGGGGGCTGCCGCACGGGCTGGACTCCGCCGTCGACCCCCAGGCCCGCAACCTGTCCGGCGGGCAGCGCCAGCGCGTCCGCCTGGCCCGGGCCCTGCTGGCCGACCCGGAGATCCTGCTGGCGGCCGAGCCCACCTCCGCCGTGGACGCCCACACCGAGGCGACCATCGCCGTCCGGCTGCGCGAGGCGCGAAGGGGCCGTACCACGGTGGTCACCACGACCTCGCCGCTGCTGCTGGACCGGGCGGACACGGTGTACTACCTCGTGGACGGCTCGGTCGCGGCGGCCGGCGAGCATCGCGACCTGCTGCACGAGCACCCGGGCTACCGCCTGCTGGTGTCACGCGACGACGAGCCCAGCACACCGCCCGAGCGGGCCGCCCGATGACCGGATCCCCGCCCGAGGAGGCCGCGCGATGACCGAGCCGCAGCCCGTCGCCCAGCCGGCCCCCGTCGCCCAGCCGGCCCATGCGATGACCGGGGCTCTGCCGGTCGCCGAGCCGGCCCGGGTGCGGCGGGCGGCGTTGCGCCTGATTCGCCTGGACGGCCGCGCCTTCGCCGCCATGATCGCCCTCAACGCCCTGGCCGCCGTCGCGGGGCTGGCCGGGCCGTGGCTGCTGGGCCGGATCGTCGACGCGGTCAAGTCCGGCGCCGGGGCCGCCGCCGTGGACCGGCTGGCCCTGGCCATCCTGGCCGCCGCCCTGGTCCAGCTCGTCCTGTCCCGCTACGCCGGCTACATCGGCCACCGCTTCGGCGAGCGCACGCTGGCCCGCATCCGCGAGCGGTTCACCGAACGCGCCCTCGACCTGCCCGTCTCGGTGGTCGAGCGGGCCGGCACGGGCGACCTGACCACCCGGGGGACGACCGACGTGGCCGCGCTCGGCGCCACGCTGCGCGACGCCGGTCCGGACGTCCTCATCGCCGCGGTCCAGGCGGCGTTCATCCTGGCCGCGGTCTTCGTGCTCGATCCGCTGCTGGGCGCCTGCGGGGTGCTGGGCCTGCTGGGCATCTGGTTCGCCGCCCGCTGGTACCTGCGCCGCGCGGTCCCTGCGTACCTGGCCGAGGGTGAGGCCAACTCCGCGCTCGCCGAGCAGCTCGCCGCCACCACCGCCGGCGCCCGCACCGTCGCGGCGCTGCGCCTCGAACACCGCCGCATCACGGCCTGCCAGGCGGCGATCGGCGAGTGCCGCCGGACCCGCATCCGGACCCTGTTCCTGCGCAGCGTCCTCTTCCCCGTCGTGGACGTCTCGTACGCGATCCCGGTCGCCGGCGTGCTGCTGGTCGGCGGCCTCATGGCGAACGGCTCCATGACCCTCGGAACGGTCGTCGCCGCCGCCCTCTACCTCCGCCAGCTCGGCCAGCCCCTGGACACGATCCTCCTGCACCTGGAGGGCATGCAGAGCAGCGGCGCCTCGTTCGCCAGGGTCGAGGGTCTCGCCCTGGTCCCGCGGCCGGCGCCGGCCGCCGGGCCGGAGCCCGTACCGGACGGTGACCGGCTCGTGGCCGCCGGCGTGCACTACGCCTACGACGGCGGCCCCGACGTGCTGCGCGGGGTGGACCTGACCGTCCGCCCCGGTGAGCGCCTGGCGATCGTCGGGCCCTCGGGCGCGGGCAAGACCACGCTGGGCAGGCTGCTGGCGGGCGTGGACGCCCCGCGCACCGGTACGGTCACCGTCGGCGGGGTCCCCGTCGCCGCCCTCGACCCCGGCCGCCTGCGCGAACGCGTCGTCCTGGTCACCCAGGAACACCACGTGTTCCTCGGCACGGTACGCGACAACCTGCGCATCGCCGCCCCTTCCGCCACCGACCCCGAGCTGCGCGCGGCCCTCGCCACCGTCGGCGCCGACTGGATCGACGACCTCCCGGACGGCCTCGGCGCCGATCTCGGCCCTGGGGGCCACCGGCCCGACGGCGCGCAGGCCCAGCAGCTGGCCCTGGCCCGCGTCGTACTGGCCGACCCCCACACGCTGATCCTCGACGAGGCCACCGCGCTGCTGGACCCGAGGACCGCCCGCCACACCGAGCGCGCCCTGGCCGCCGTGCTGGACGGCCGTACCGTCATCGCCATCGCCCACCGCCTCCAGACGGCCCACGACGCCGACCGGGTGGCGGTCATGCAGGAGGGCCGCCTCACCGAGCTCGGCACGCACCACGACCTCGTCGCGGCCGGGGGCACGTACGCCGAGCTCTGGCGCTCGTGGCACGGCGAGTGAACGCTCAGTGGCCCTGGTGGTACTGGTGCGTCACCGCATGGCCCTTGCCCCGTGAGATGAGCCACTTGTTCACCGGCGTCGTCAGCACGAACGCCACCAGCAGCGAACCGGCCAGCGCCACCCAGAACAGCCAGTTCGACAGGCCCGCGTCCATCGCGCCGGGCACGAGCAGCATCACCGCGTTGTCCAGGATCTCCATCATCGCGATGGAGATGGTGTCGGCGGCCAGCGCAACCCTCAGCGCGGTGCGGAAGTCGACACCGGCCCGCAGCACGCCCCGCATGGTCAGCGCGTAGCCGAACACGAAGGCCAGCGCGACGGACAACACCACGGTGGTCAGGTTGGACAGGCCGGCGGCGGTGCCGATGACCATGCCCAGCACCTCGCCGATGGCGCAACCGGTCAGGCAGTGCAGGGTCGCCTGCGCGGCCATTCCCCACGTGGCCGCGGGCGGGGCCTCATGGTGTGCGTGGTGGTGCTCGCCGTGATCCATACGATGCTCCTTAGTAGAGGGGAGACACATTGTACGGGTATGGGGTATATCGATAATCGGGGGGCGGGCGTGGATAAGCTGGCGGCTCATCGGCGACATATCCCGCTAAATCCGTATTCGAGGACAATCTTGAGCCCTACCCAGCCACCCGCCGCCCACCGCCTCCCGGCGGTCCCGCTCGCCGGAGGCGTCCGGTGACCGGCGCGCAGCTGATCGAGCGCGTACGCGGGCTGGCCGCGTCCGGCGAGCGCGTCGTGGTGGGCATCGCGGGATGCCCGGGCGCGGGCAAGTCCACGCTGGCCGGCTGGCTGGCCGAGAACCTCACCTCCGCCGGGCTGCCGGCGGTGTGGGTGCCGATGGACGGCTTCCACCTGGCCGACGTCGAGCTCGAACGCCTCGGGCGGCTGCGGCGCAAGGGCGCCATGGACACCTTCGACGCCCACGGCTACCTGGCGCTGCTCCACCGCCTCCGTTCCGAGACCGGCACCGTCGTCTACGCGCCGTCCTTCGACCGCGTGATCGAGCAGCCGATCGCCGGGGCCATCCCGGTGCCGCCGGCCGCGCGGGTCGTGGTCAGCGAGGGCAACTACCTCCTCGCCGACGACGACGCGTGGCGGCGGGTGCGGGAGGCCATGACCGAGGTCTGGTACGCGGAGATCGACGACCGCGTCCGCCTGGACCGGCTCACGAGGCGGCACGTCCAGTTCGGCAAGACCCCCTCCCAGGCCGCCCGCTGGGTCGCCGAGGTCGACGAGCCCAACGCCGCCGCCATCCGCACCACCCGCGACCGCGCCGACCTCCTGCTCAACCCCGACACCCTCGCCCCGTCCCCCTGACCCACGGTCTCGCCTGACCCTCCGACACCGCCTGACCTCCGGCACCGCCTGACCCTCCGACACCGCCTGACCTCCGGCACCGCCTGACCCTCCGACACCGCCTGACCTCCGGCACCGCCTGACCTCGGGCACCGCCTGACCCATCGGCACCCCGGCTTGCCCGAACCCCGGGCCCGCCCGTAGCCCACCGCCCCGGCGCGCAGGGGAGGGCCGCCCCAGAGTGCCGGGCTGGGCGCCGTCCGCGTTGCGCCGACCTCCGCCGCGCCGCATCCCGCCGGCCCAGCGCCGGTGGGCGGTGGGGTGGTTATGGGGTGGGGGTGGCTTTGGCGTGGGCGCGGGCGGTGAAGCGGGTGGCGTCGATGACGGTGCGTTCGTGGGTGCCGGTGCTGATCACGTCAGCCCCGTCCTCGGCGCTCACCTCGAACCGCAGCCGCCGCCCCTCCACCCCCGTCAGCCGCACCCGGCAGGTGACCTCCAGGCCCGGCGGCGTGGGGGCCTCGTGGCTGAGGTCGACGTGCGTCCCGACCGTCTGCTCGCGCGGCCAGTCCAGGTACGGCACCACCGCCTGAACGCACGTCCACTCGATCAGCCCCACCAGGAACCCGGTGGCGAAGACGGGCGGCATGACCGCGAACTCCGGCGACTCCGGATACAGCCCCGCGACGATCTTGCTCTCCGGGACACGGAAACGGAAGGTGTGCTCCAGTCCGGGCTTCAGCTCACGCATGGTCCTACACTGACAGGTCTGTAAACCCGGGACAAGAGGTCAGAGCTCGCCGAGGCGGCGGGTGAGGAAACGGCGCTCGGCCTCCGTCGTGGCCAGGTCGAGCGCCCTCCGGTACGCGGCCCGCGCCCCCGCGGTGTCGTCCAGGCGCCGCAGCAGCTCGGCCCGGGTGGAGTGGAAGTACCGGTAGCCGTCGAGACCGAGCCCGTCCACGATCGCCAGCGCCGCCCGCGGCCCGTCGGCCTCGGCGATCGCCACCGCGCGGTTGAGCTCGACCACGGCCGAGCCCGTCAGCTCCCGCAGCCGGTCATAGAGCGCGGCGACGGCCCGCCAGTCGATCCGCTCCTCGGTCTGCAGCGCCGCGATGGCCGCCTGCACCACGTAGGCGCCGCGGGCGCCGAGCGCGAGGGCGTGGTCGAGCAGCGCCTGCCCCTCCTCGATCTGAGCGGCGTCCCACAGGCCGCGATCCTGCTCGTGCAGCAGGACGATCTCGCCGTCGCGGACCCGGGCGGCGCGCCGCGAGTCGTGCAGCAGCATCAGCGCCAGCAGCCCGGCGGCCTCGGGCTCGCCGGGCACGAGCCCGACCAGGATCCGGGCCAGCCGGACGGCCTCGGCCGCCAGATCGGCGCGGCCGTCGCCGTACCCCTGGTTGAAGATGAGGTAGAGCACGGAGAGCACCGCCTCCAGGCGGGCGGGCAGCAGGTCCTCCCGGGGGATCCCGAACGGGATCCCGGCCGCGCGGATCTTGTCGCGCGCCCGGGAGAGCCGCCGCTTCATCGTCTCGTCGCTCACCAGGAACGCCCGGGCGATCTCCGGGGTGGACAGGCCGCCCAGGGCCCGCAGGGTGAGCGCGACCTGGGCCTCGTCCGCCAGGGCCGGATGGCAGCACAGGAAGAACAGTTCGAGCCGTTCGTCGGGGACCGCCGACTCGTCCATCGTCACCTCCTCGCCCGGCTCCGGCCGGTCCAGCAGGCGGAGCTTGTCCGCATAAGTACGGTCCCGGCGAAGGCGGTCGATCGCCCGGCGGCGCCCGGTCACCACGAGCCAGGCCCCGGGATTGTCCGGGACCCCATCCTGGGCCCAGCGCTCGGCCGCGACGGCGAACGCCTCCTGCGCGGCCTCCTCGGCCACGTCGACGTCGCTGGTGTAGCTCACCAAAGCGGCGAACACGCGGGCCCACTGGTCGCGGAAGATCTCCTCGAGCACCGGCTACCGCTCCACCAGCGGCCGCACCTCGACCGATCCGCCGAGGCGGGCGGCGGGGACGCGGGCGGCCAGCTCCAGCGCGTCGTCGAGGTCGTCCGCCTCGACGATGTAGAACCCACCGAAGATCTCCTTGGTGTCGGCGAACGGCCCGTCGGTCATCAGCGTCCGGCCGCCCTGGACCCGGACGGTGGTCGCGGTCTCGGCCGGTTGGAGCCGCTCGCCCGAGATCATGCGCTCGTCCTGCATCAGCGCGACGTACTCGGCGGTGATGGCGGCGCGCTCGTCGGCGGTGAGCCCGTCGTACGCTCCGGGCCGCTCGTTGATCAGCAGTGCGTATCTCACGGTGGTCTCCTTCACGCCGCCGCGTCGCGGCCGTAGACGAGGCGGACGGCCTGACCCACGCGTTCGGCGGACTCCAGGGCCAGGCCGAGGGGCCGGTCATCCTGATCGAACAGGCGGCGTCCCCGGCCCAGCACGGTCGGGAACACCAGCAGCCGATACTCGTCGACCAGGTCATGCGCCCGCAGCGCGGCGACGACGCTGCCGCTGCCGGCGACCACGATATCCCGTTCCCGCCTGCGCCCGGCCACCTCCTCGATCAGGTCGCCCCGCAGGAGGGAGGAGTTGCTCCACGCCTCGACGCCGTCCGACGATCGCGAGGCGACGAGCTTGGGGATGGCGTTCATCTTCAGGGAGAACTCGTCGTCCCTGCCGGGCCAGATGCGGGAGAAGCGCTGCCAGGTGGCGCGGCCCAGCAGCATGGCCCCGGTGTCCAGCACCTCGCCGAGCGCGAACTTGTCGCCGGCCACCGACTCGGGCCCGTACCGGAAGGCCCAGCCTCCCCACGGCGTCCCGTCCGCCCCGTCCGGGTCCTCGATGACCATGTCGAGGGAGACGAACTCGATGACGATCAGCTTGCCCATGTCCTTGAACCTTCCTCGTAGCCGGTTGCTCGGCAGGAGGACGGACGGGGCGGGCCCGGGGGGACAGGCCGTCGATGTGACCCTGGTCACATCCGAAGCGGCCTTTACCCGTGAGCGGCTGCCCACATGTTTAAGCACACGGTAACGTGTCAACTACTGTGCGTATAGAATGCCTGGTTGGACGGTCAAGGTTTCGCACCGGTTCCCCCCGATCCGGGGCACCCCTCCATGCCCCGGGGCCGGTGCGGGCGCGCCCGGCCGCTCCAGCGCTGACGGTGAAAGGTTCGGTGAAACTCCGTCATGCACATCGAGCACGAAGACCACGTCTACGGCCTCCCGATCCCGCACGGCCACGCCGTCGGCGACGGCTTCGTCACCGTGCCGGCCCAGGCCGCCGGCCCCGGCCAGCTCACGCTGCTGACCCCCACCGCCGTGCACCACCAGGTCTTCACCGTGGTCCGGTTGCGGGCCGGCTACGACCTGGCCGAGGTGGACGCGTTCCTGTCCACCGTGGAGACCACGATCAGCCTGCTCTGGCAGGACAACGCCCACCTGCGCGAGCGTCTCGCCGCAGCCACCCCCGCCCCGGCCGACATGCTGGCCGCCGCGGAGGAGAGCGCGCGGGAGACCGTCGAGGTCGCCCGGCACGAGGCTCGGCAGACCGTCGAGGCCGCCCGGGAGGAGGCGCGGGAGTCCGTCGAGGCCGCCCGGCAGGAGGCGCGCCGGCTGCTGACCGAGGCCCGCGCCGGCGCCGAACGGGTGCGGCTCGATGCCGCCGCCGCGGCCGAGGCGCTGACCAGGACCGCCCGCCTGGCCTATCAGGAGGCCATCGAGGAGCAGTTCAACGAATTCGACGCCGTCCTCGCCGACCACGGCCGGCAACTGCAGGACAGCCTGCACACCCAGCTCGGCCGGTTGCGCACGGTCCTGGAGGACGTCGCGACGCCCGGCCACGGCACGCACACCGGCCCTCTCGCGGCTCAGTGATCGATCACCGCACACCAGCCAGAAAGGCCGTCACATGTTCCTGCCGCTCGGGGGGTCAGTACTGCCGTTGCCGGCGCGCGACGCGGCCATGGGCGCCGCCATGCCGGTCTGGACAGTGTGGGCCGCCGTGGGCCTGGTGGCCCTGTCCACGCTGGCCGGCGCCCACCTGGCGCAGCGCAAGGCCGACCGGATCAGCGTCTGGCTGGCCGTCGCCTCGGCGCTCATGCTCATCACCGCACTGACCGACGTGATGCCCGACGCCTGGCGGGAGGCCGTCGCGACCCATGTGCCCGTGTGGCTGGTGGCGCTGGCCGGGCTGTTCGGGTACGTCGTCATCACGCACTTCACCCGCCACGGGTGCGCCCACCAGCACGACGTGGGCCGGCGTGCCCGGCACGCCCCCGGCATGCACCGGCGGGTCGAGCAGGCCGTCAGCGCCGCCGTGTACGGGGGAGTGGGCACCGCCGTCGCGCTGAGCCTGCACCGCATGATCGAGGGCGCCACCCTGGTGCTGGCCGCCTCGATCATCGTCGTGGCCGCGCTCATGATCCACTCGGCCGGTGAAGGGGTGGCCCTGACGGCCATGCTCGACCTGGCCCGCAAGCCGCTGGCCCCCTGGCTGGCGCTGGCCTGCCTCAGCCCGGCGGCCGGCGTCGTGCTGGCCAGCGTGGCGCCGCTGCCGCCGCAGAGCGTGCCGATCCTGCTGGGCGTGCTCACCGGCGTGCTGCTGCGTACCGCGATGGTCGGGCTGCAGATGGCCCGCGCCAGCGGCCGGCTGCCGCGCCGCCAGGTCGTCGTGGTGGCGACCGGCGTGCTGGCCGTGGGAGGCCTGCTGGTC
>NZ_JBSFTC010000256.1:0-16193 GCF_053590415.1 Nonomuraea sp. NPDC003201 | reverse complement strand
CGGCGCTCACCGCGGGGGCGGCCGCCCTGGCGCTGGCCGCGACCGGGACCGCCTGGCTCGCCGACCGCGACGACCGCCCCACGCTTCCCCCGCCGGCCTCGACACCCGGCCCGCCCCGCGAAAAGGCGGGGATCATCGTGTCCAAAGGCCCCTCGACGACCTATGGCAGTTGCCGGAAGAACTGCGCCTTCGTCGAGTTCCGGGCCACCGGCCTCAAGCCGAACACGAAGTACGTCTTCCGGCCGTACACCGACAACTGGGGGGCGTTCAACCCCGGAGCGACGCTCACCAGCGACGAGAACGGCGAGCAGCACACCGACGACCGGTTCCCGTGCAACGCGACCGGCCAGCAGGTGTGGATCGTCGCCGAAGGGCCGGACGGGGAACGAGTCGTGTCGAACAGGTTCACCTGGCCGGCCGGCGTGGCGGCCCGTGAGGTCAGCCCTCCTGCTCGGTGGGGCGCACCAGCAATTCGTTGATCGCGACGCGCCGGGGCCTGGTCACGATGTAGCTGATCGCGTCGGCGATGTCCTCGGCCCGCATGCGCTCCACCGAGGAGAACCGCTGCTTGATCTGCTCCTGAATTTGCGGGCGGTTGTGGCCGGTCAGCTCGGTCTCCACCGCTCCCGGCTCGACCAGCGACACCCGGACGTGCCGCCCCGCGAACTCCTGGCGCAGCGACTCGCTGAACGCCCCCACGCCGTGCTTGGTGAGGTTGTAGACCCCGCTGCCGCTGCGCGCCACCCGCCCGGCCACCGAACTGACGTTCACCATGTCGGCCACCTGGCGGGGGCCGTCGGCGGCGGCCCGTACCAGGTAGGGCAGCGCGGCGTGCGCGCAGTAGAGCACGCCGAGCACGTTGACCTGCACCATGCGCTGCCACTCTTCGAGCGGCGCGTCGGCGGCCGGGCCGAGCAGCATCACCCCGGCGTTGTTGACCAGGGTGTCCAGCCGTCCGAGCTCGGTCGCGGTGCGCTCCACGACCTCCTTGGCCTGCCGTTCGTCGCCGACGTCGGCCACGAGCGTCAGCGCGGTCCCGCCCTGGCCGCGGATCTGGTCGGCCAGCTCCTCCAGGCGATCGGCCCGCCTGGCCACCAGCGCGACGGTGGCTCCCTGGGCGGCCAGCGCCAGCCCGGTCGCGGCCCCGATGCCGCTCGACGCTCCCGTGATCAGCGCCACGGTGCCGTTCAGCCGATCCGCCATGGAAGCCCTCCCGTCAGCCACGTTCGTGATTCACCTCGCAGATTACTCCGCCGCGCGCCGGACCCGATCTCCGGGCGGCGCGGCTCGCGTGAGGCCTCGGACCTGCGGCGATGCGGGGCCTCACGCCCGTCAGGAGCGGGCGCGCTCCTCGACGAGTTGGAGGGCGACGTCGATGATCATGTCCTCCTGGCCGCCGACGTAGCCGGCCTCGCCGACCCGCTGCAGGATCTCGTGGGCCGGTACGCCGTACCGCTCGGCGGCGCGCTCGGCGTGCAGCAGGAAGCTGGAGTACACCCCCGCGTACCCTTGCGTGATCGCCGAGCGGTCGGCGAACGGCAGGCGGCTCAGGAACGGCTTGACCACGTCCTCGGCGGCGGCCAGCGCGCCCTGCACGTTCACCCCGGTCGGGATGCCGAGCCTTTCGAAGGTGGCGACCAGCACCTCGGTGGGCGAGTTGCCCGCCCCGGCGCCCAGCGCGCACAGGGCGCCGTCGATCTGGCGGGCGCCGTTCTGGGTGGCCAGCACCGAGTTGGCGACGCCGAGCGAGAGGTTCTGGTGGCCGTGGAAGCCGACCTCCGCCTGGTGGCCGATCTCGCCGACCAGCGCGCTGACGCGGGCCTGGGCCTCGCCGAGCACGAGGGCGCCGGCCGAGTCGACCACGTACACGCACTGCGCGCCGCCGTCCACCATGATCCGGGCCTGCGCGGCCAGCTCGGCCGGGCCGATCCGGTGCGACAGCATGAGGAAGCCCACGGTCTCCATGCCCAGCTCGCGGGCGGCGGCGAAGTGCTGCAGCGACACGTCGGCCTCGGTGCAGTGGGTGGCGATCCGCGCCACGGAGGCCCCCGCGCCGTGGGCCTCGCGCAGGTCCTCGGCCGTGCCGAGGCCGGGCAGCAGCAGGACGGCGATCTTCGCGCTCTCCGCCTCGTCCACGGCGGCGGCGACGAGCTTGATGTCGTCCTCCAGCGAGAACCCGTAGTTGAACGACGAGCCGCCCAGCCCGTCGCCGTGGGTGACCTCGATGACCTCCACCCCGGCGTCGTCCAGGGCGTGCACGACGCCCCGTACCTGCTCCTCGGTGAAGCGGTGGGCCATCGCGTGGCTGCCGTCGCGCAGGGTGGAGTCGGTGATCCTGATCTTGCCGGTCATGCGCCCACCTTCGCGAGTCGCTCGCCGACGCGGGCGGCCGCGGCGGTCATGATGTCGAGGTTGCCGGCCCACGGCGGCAGGTAGTCGCCGTTGCCGCGGACCTCGAGGAAGACGGCGACGCGGGCCATGCCGTTCCAGATGTCGCGCGGCGGGTCGAACTGCGGCTCGGCCCGCAGGGTGTAGCCGGGCACGTACGCGGCCACCTCGGCCGCCATCGCCTCAATCGACGCGCCGATCGCGGCGGTGTCGGCGTCGGCGGGGATCGCGCAGAACACCGTGTCCCGCATGATCATCGGCGGGGTGACGGGGTTGAGGATGATGATCGCCTTGCCCTTGGCGGCGCCGCCGACCGTCTCGATGGCACGCGCGGTGGTCTGGGTGAACTCGTCGATGTTGGCCCGCGTGCCCGGACCGGCCGAGCGGGAGGCGATGGAGGCGACGATCTCGGCGTACGCCACCGGGACCACGCGGGAGACGGCGTGCACGATCGGGATCGTCGCCTGCCCGCCACACGTGATCATGTTGAGGTTGGACGCGTCCGACAGCGTGTCCAGGTTGACCGGCGGGCACACGAACGGGCCCACGGCGGCGGGGGTGAGGTCGATCGCGGTGATCCCCGCCTCGGCGTAGCGGGGGGCGTTGGCCGCGTGCGCCTTGGCGGAGGTGGCCTCGAAGACCAGGTCGGGCAGGGTGTCCTGGGCCAGCAGCCAGTCCACGCCGCCCGCCGAGGCCTCGACGCCCAGCGAACGGGCCCGGGCCAGGCCGTCCGAGCCCGGATCCACGCCCACCATGGAGTGAACTTCGACGGCCTCGCTGCGCATCAGCTTGACCAGCAGGTCGGTGCCGATGTTGCCGGGGCCGACGATGGCCGCCGTCAGTCTGCTCACGACGCCTGCCCGAAGTTCGCGGTGACCGTGCCGAGCCCGGCGAAGGTGGCCGTCACGATGTCCCCCTGCTCGACGGGGATGGCCGCGGTGACCGAGCCGGGCAGCACGACGTGGCCGGCCTCCAGCGCCACCTTGCGCTCGCCGAGGACGTTCGCCAGCCACACCAGCGCGTTCAGCGGAGATCCGAGCACGGCGCCGCCGGCGCCCGTCTGGACCAGCTCGCCGTTGCGGTGCAGCAGGCAGCCGGTCAGCGCCAGATCGGCGTCCGCGAGCGGCGTCGGCCGGTTGCCGAGCACGAACCCGCCGCTGGAGGCGTTGTCGGCGATGGTGTCCGCCAGCGTGATCTTCCAGTCCGCGATACGCGAGTCGATGATCTCCAGGGCGGGCAGCACGAAGTCCACCGCGGCGGCAGCCGTCGCGGCCGTGACGCCCGGGCCCGCCAGCGGTCTCTTGAGGACGAAGGCGATCTCCGGCTCGATGCGCGGCTGCAGGAAGCGCGCGGCGTCGATGGGGGCGCCGTCCATGTACGCCATGCCGTCGAGCAGGTGACCGTAGTCGGGCTGGTCCACGCCGAGCTGGTGGCGCATCACCGCCGAGGTCAGGCCGACCTTGTGCCCCACGATCCGGGCGCCGCCCGCCTGCCACGCCTCCACCTGCGCGAGTTGGATCTCGTACGCATCAGAAACCGACATATCAGCGTATGTCGTGGTGAGCGGCGCGATCGGGGTCCGCGTGGTGTACGCATCCAGCAGCCCGGTCACGGCGTCACCTGTGGAACGAGGGTCCATCGTGATCCTTCCGTTGTTCTCCCGGGCAGACCTTGCTGCTCGAAGGCGACGCCGGGCAAGCGAACCGTCCCGCCAGGCGGGCCGGGGGAACAACGGGCCGCGCGGCTTCTCGTGGCTTGTCGCGGCTTGTCGCGGCTTATCGCGGCTTATCGCGGTGCGAGCGCGGCGAAGGCTTCGTCCAGGAGCTCGACGAGGTCGAGCCGGCCGTCGGACGCGGTCCAGTGGTCGACGGCGATGTTCAGGAAGTCGAGGGCGGCGGCCACCCGCACCGACAGGACCAGCTCCGTGGATCGGGGGGAAGGCGTGCGCTCGGCGAGGGCCCGGGCCGGCTCGGGCCACCAGCAGTGCTGCTTCTCCCGGTGGCGCGCGCACAGCGCGGGGGTGTCCTTGATGAGGCGGGTCGTCGCGAGGGTGCCGGCGGGGTCCTGGTGATAGAGCTCGATGACGGCGTCCAGCGCCCGCCGCAGCGCGTCCAGCCCGGCACCCCCGTCTACGTCCAGCCGTACTTCCCGACGCAGCGGCCCGAGGGGCTGGACTTCGAAGAGTCGTACCGCTGGTTCGTGGACACCCCCGGCGTTCCGGTGCCCGCCGACCAGGTGAAGAAGCTGGCCGACCAGGCCGTCCCTAGCGCTTCGTGCTGACGCGCGGACCGTTGTACTCGGTGTCGGTGACGTGGTCCAGCCAGGCGGCGTCGTCGCCTTCCCACATCGCGAGGTGGATCATGAACCGGTCCGGGGCGGCGCCGTGCCAGTGCTCCTCGCCCGGCGGCGTGTGGACGATGTCGCCGGGATGGGCCTCGATGATCTCGGCGCCGCGCGACTGGATCAGCGCGACGCCCTCGACGATGTAGAGCGTCTGGCCCAGGCCGTGCGAGTGCCAGGCGGTACGGGCGCCGGGGGCGAACCTGACCATGTTCGCCCGCGCGCGGGAGGGGTCCTCGCCCCGGTAGATCACGTCGGCCCAGGCGTCGCCGGTGAACCACTCGGCGGGCAGCTTGGCGGTCGGCGGCTGCTTCACGATCTTCATGGATGTCTCCGTCCGTGAGGTGTCAGACAGCCGTCCGGGCCGACGATGGCCTGCGCGCCTGACGGCTGCGGGTCCTGTGCCATGCGTGGTCGTCCTTTCGGCGGTTCAGCGGGTGGCCGCCGACGGGGAACTCACCCCGGCAGCGGCTCATCGCCCATGAAACACCTGGTCAAGGGCGTGTGACAGGACCTGGTGTGACACGTACCCGCAGAACACCCTCCGTCGAGAGGTCAGGAATTCGTGACCTTGCGCAGCTGTTCCAGCGCCGCCGGATCGCTCAGCGCCGATCCCACCGCCACTCCCCTGCAGCCCGCGGCCAGGAAGGCGGCCGCGTTGCCCGCGTCGACACCTCCCGTGGCGACGAAACGGACGCCGGGGAACGGCGCGAGCTGCGCCTTTATCCAGTCGGGCCCGAGCTGCGCGGCGGGGAAGGCCTTCAGCCAGGTGAAACCGTGACCGAGGGCGGTGGCGATCTCCGTGGAGGTGGCCACGCCCGGCAGGTGCGGCAGCCCGAGCCGCAGCGTCTCCGCCACGACCTCGGGGTGGAGTCCGGGCGCGACGGTGAAGGCGGCGCCCAGCTCGCTGACGGCGGTCAGCTGCTCGGCCGTGGTGACCGTTCCCGCCCCGACGCTCTTGCCGTTGGCCCGGGCGGCGTCCAGCGCCGCGCGCAGGGACGGCAGCGCGTCCGGCGTCTGCACGGGCACCTCGATGAGCTCGACGCCGAACGCCCAGGCGCGTTCGCACATGGCCACGGTGGCCACGGGGTCGAGGTTGCGGAAGATACCCAGAATCGGGCATCTCCCGAGGTGTGTGTCGAAGAAGTCAGCGGCGTCCATAGCGGTCTCCTCCCCAGCCCAGACTCTTGGAGATCTCGTGGGCCGCGTCGCGCAGGTCGTCGACGTACGCGCGCAGCTCTTCCAGTGGCACGACCGCCCGCAGAGCGGTGATCGAGATGGCGTGCGTGACCTTGCCCCGGGCGTCGAAGACCGGCAGCGCCACGCAGTTGATGTAGTCCTCGTGCTCGCCGTCGTCCTCGGCCCAGCCCCGTTCCCTGGTCAGGGCGAGCTCGGCCGCGAGCGCCTCGGCGGTGGTGATCGTCGTGGGGGTGAAGCGGGTGAACGTGATGCGTTCCATGACCCGCGCCAAGGTCGTGGCGTCCTGGTAGGCGAAGATGACCTTGGCGACGGCGGCGGTGTGCGGCTGGGCGGGCAGCCCGATGCGCGAGCCCATGGCCACGGTGCCCCGGCCGTCGATCTTGTCCACGTAGATGACCTGGTCCCCGGCCAGCTCTCCCAGGTGGACCGTCTGGCCGTAGCGCTCGCTCAGGCCGTGCAGGATCGGGTGCGCGAGCGAGCGGGCCTCGACCTGGTCCAGCGCGAGCTGGCCGAGCGCGATGAGCTGGAAGCCCATGCCGTACACGCCGCCGGGGACGCGCCGTACGAAACCGCCCTCCTCCAGCGTCTGCAGCAGGCGCAGCGCGGTGGACTTGTGCACGCCGAGGTGATCGGCGATCTCGCCGAGCGTGCGGTGCCGTACGGAGACGAACCCGACGATGTCAATGGCCCGTGCGACGGTCTGCGACATGCTGGTGTCCTCCTTGTCCGAGCAGCGAGACGATCTCACCGGCGGGAGGAAGATCGGCCATGTCGGCCGGGGACGTCAGGACCCGGGAAGCCGCGTAGTGGCCCAGCCGCAGGCGGGTGAGCTCGTCCCGGCCGTCGAGGAACCCGCTCAGCCAGCCGGCCGCGAAGGCGTCCCCCGCGCCGACGGCGTCGAGCACCTCGACCGGCGTCGACGGCGCTCGATGGACACCCTCCGGGGTGAAGGCGACCGCCTCGATCGCGGCGTCCTTGACGATCAGGTACGGGGGCCGGTCGATGAGCCGGCGCACGCTCTCGGCGTCGGAGGTCCCCCACAGCACCGCCGCCTCGTCGCGCCCGACGAAGACGATGTCGGCGCGCTGGGCGAGCTCCAGGAGCACGGCCGGGGCGTCGCCGTCCTTCCACAGGCTCGGCCGGTGGTTGACGTCGAAGCTGACCGTGGCCGGTCCGAGCGGCCGGTCGAACACGATGTGCCTGGTCAGCTCCAGGCACTGCGGGGAGATGGCCGCGGTGATGCCGGAGATGTGCGTGATCCTGGACGGCCGGGCGGCCCAGCCCGCGACCTCGGCCACGGTCATGGCCGAGGCGGCCGAGCCGCGCCGGTAGTAGTAGACGCGGGTGCCGGAGGCGGTCGGGTCCTTGAAGTACACGGCGGTGGGCCGCTCGTCGTCGCGGCGGACCAGATCGACGTCCACGCCGTGGCCGCGCAGCGCGTCGAGGACCAGGTCGCCGAGGGGGTCGCGGCCGACGGCGCTCGCCCAGGCCGTGGCGTGGCCGAGCCGGGCCAGCAGCGCGGCGACGTTCGACTCCGCGCCGCCGGGACGCAGGATGAACGCGCTGTCCGCGTCGAGCCGGCCCCCCGGCGTGGGGGTGACCATCACCATGGTCTCGCCGATCGCGAGCACGTCTGCGGGTCTCATCGGCCGCTCACCCTCCGCGGGCGCCGGCGTCCGAGGGCCTGCCCGTCCGAGGGTTCCGGGATCGGGGCGTCCTGCTGAACGATCCGATCCACCGCCGCCCACGTGACCACGCGCATGAAAGCACTCCTTCATTGCAAATACCGCAACGCCTATGCTGTATTCGCAATATAGCGGATAGCCCCCTTCTCGAGCCGGCCGACCGGGCCTGACACCCCTCAAGCGGCGCCGGGGTGGTCGAGCGCCTTGACGGCGGCCCCCTGGAGGTAGGCCCGGTAGGTGTCGAGCAGCGGGTCGCCGGTCCCGGCCATCCACGCGAGCAGGTCCTGCCGCGCCGCGTCGAGGTCCTTCCGGCGATCCGGGTCGCCGGACAGGTCAGCCAGCGAATGCGGGTCGGCGTGCAGGTCGTAGAGCTCCTCGGGCGTCCGGTGCCGGTAGAAGCGGGCGCGCTCGGCGAGCCGCTCGTCGCCGGAGGCGGCGGCGAGCATCGCGGGCCAGGTGCGTCCCATCATGTTCTCGGCCCGGTACTCCCGGGCGCCGTCGGACCACTCGTTCCAGATGTAGCCGAAGCGGTCGTCCTGCCGGCACCGCATCTCGTACCGGCCCTTCGCCGCCGTCTCGTGGAACACGGTGAACACCGCGTCCCGGCCGTCCTGGGGTTCCCCGCGCAGCAGGGGAAGCAGGGTCCGCCCGTCCAGCCCGGCCGGTCCGGGCAGGCCCGCCGCCGCGCAGAACGTGGGGAACAGGTCGATCATCGACACGAACGCGGTGTTCTCGCGCCCGCCCGGGCGGGTCACCCCCGGCCACCGGACGATCAGCGGGGTCCGGCTGCTCTGCAGGTAGCAGTTCGCCTTGGCGAACGGCACGGCGATCCCGTTGTCCGACAGGAACACCACCAGGGTGTCCCCCGCGGCGCCGCTCTCGTCCAGCGCGCGCAGCACCTCGGCGACCACGTCGTCGCAGCGGCGGGACGAGCTCAGGTACTCGCGGTACTCCCGCGCCACCTCCGGCAGGTCAGGGAGGAACCCGGGCACGCCTCCGACGTGGTCCGCCGGCCCGAAGACCTTCGACGGGGCCGGGTAGGAGGCCCTGGCCTCGGCCGGGAACCGGTCCAGCTCGTCCTGGCTGCCGGAGTACGGCCGGTGCGGGTCGTGCGCGTTGGCCATGAGGAACCAGGGCCGCCCCCGCGCGGCCGCCTCCTCCATGAACCGCCGCGACGCCTCGCCGTAGGCGCGCGGGTCCCGTCCCATCCCCAGCTCGCGCATGCCGCTTGTCGTTCGACGGGCTCGCCGGTTCGAGCGCCATGCTTGAAGGTGAACAGCACGTCGGCCGAGGCGAAGGGGCGGCCGGAATGGAAGGTCACGCCCTGGCGCAGGCTGAGCGTGGCGGTCCGGTCGTCGGCGCCGACCTTCCACGCGGTGGCCAGCAACGGGACCGGGTTCGCGAGGTCGCCGTCCTTGACGCTCATGAGCGGTTCGAAGGCCCCGCGTACCCAGAACAGGTTCGCGGCACCCTGGGCGAGCACCCGGCCGGGGATGGGCGGCTGGGCGCTGGCGACGACCAGCGTGCCGCCCTCTCGGCAGCTCGTGGTGGCCCCGCCGGCGGCTTGTTGCCGCTCCAGCTGGACCGCGGATTGGCAGCCTGCCGTCAACGCGGACGACAGGGCCAGCGCCAGCAGGACTCGGAGATTCGTGCGGGAGCATGGACGGCTTTGTACGCCTGTCCGCATGGTGGAACTCCTCGTGAAGCCGGGGACGACGCCGCCTGCGCTCGCGTCGTCATGCCGGCTGACGCACCGGTCCACGCGGGACCGGCGCCGGGGGGTGTTTCTGGAAGGTCAGGCCTTCGTACTCGGGCTCGCTTCGAGCCGCAGCAGACTCGTCTCGAAGAGCCCGCACATGTCGGTCGCGGGGTCGCGGAGCCATTGCAGTTGCAGGCCGTTCATCAGAGAGACCAGTTCGGCGGCCGTGGCGGCCGGATCGAGGGACGGGGACAGCCGCCCCCTCTCCTGGTCGGCGATGATCAGCCGGGCGATCCGGTCCCGGACTCGCCGGTTGCGCTGGTAGAAGAAGTCGTGGGCCGGGTGCGCCGGGTTGAGGCTCTCGGCCGACTGGACGGTGAACAGCCGGACGAGGCCGGGTTGGGTCTCGTTGCGGCGGCAGAACGCCATCAGCCATTCCCTGGTGGTAACCTCCACACCCTGGAACTGCGCTTCGACGTGCTGCTCGTCTTGGAGGTCGCGCTGCCGGAGCACCGCGAGGATGAGGGATTCCTTGCTGTCGAAGTGGTGCAGCAGCCCCGGCTGGGAGACTCCGACCTTCTGGGCCACGTCGGCCAGGCTCGTGCCCCGGAAGCCCGCGACGGCGAACGCGTCCGCGGCGACGGCGAGGATCTGCTCCCGTCGCGCGGCGGCCGGGCGGCGGACCCGGCCACTCTCCGCTCGTGCCATTGCGTGCCTCCTCTTCGACGCCGACCGGCTCACTGGTCCGGTTACCACGGTGTGAATTACTCGCAACCTACCGAGTACTCGGTAAGTAAGGAAGTCTCTACTCGTTAGTAACTTACGCGGTCGCGGCAGCGCGTCGCACGGATCGGCCGGCAGGTCCCGCGTAGTCCAGCCGGTCCAGGTGCGAGTCGTCGGACGGCTCCAGCGGCCCCCACCCGCGATGCCGCCGCAAAGCCGTCATGGCGACCCCCGGAACCGGGGGTCGCCATGGGTCAGTGAGCTCCTACTTGAGGCTGTCCGGGACGCCGGACTTGTCGCCGAGGCCGACGAGGTAGTCCGCGTACTCCTTCACGTTGTCCTTCTTGACGAGCTTGCCCTGCAGCGTCTCGTCGGCCTGCACCTGCTTGCCGCCCAGGACGTCGGAGGCCAGCGAGACCACCTTCTGCCCGAGCGCGAACGGCGACTCGGCGTTCGTGGCGTACATCTCGCCCGCCGCGACGGCGGCCAGCGCGTCGGCGATGCCGTCGTTGCCGACGACCTTGACCTTGCCCACCAGGTTACGGGCCTTGAGCGCGGACAGCACGCCCATGGCCATCTCGTCGTTGGCCGCGTACACGCCGTCGATGTCGGGGTTGGCCTGCAGCACGTTCGTCATGACGTTCAGGGCCTTGGCCCGGTCGAAGTCGGCCGCCTGCGTGGCGACGACCTTGATGTCCTTGTGCGTGGCGATCTGCTGCTGGAAGCCCTTGCTGCGGTCCTGGGCCACGTTGGTGCCGAGGATGCCCTGGATCTCGACGACCTTGCCCTTGCCGCCGACGGCCTCGGCCAGCGCGTCGGCCGCGTTCTTGCCGGCCTGGACGGCGTCGTAGCCGACGAACGTGGCCAGCTTGCCACCGGACGGCTTGCGGTCGAAGGCCATCACGGGGATGCTCGCCAAGTTCGCCTGGGTGACGGAGCTGCTGGCCGACTGGCTGCCCACCGGGTCGAGGATGAGGATCCCGGTCTGCTTGGAGATGGCGGTCGTCGCCTGGTTGAGGAAGGTGGCGTCGGAGTTGTCGGCGTTCTGCACGTTCAGGGTGATGCCGCTCTTGGCGGCCTGGGCCTCGGCGCCGTCCTTCACGCTGATGAAGAACGGGTTGCCGAGCGTGCTCATGATGATCGTGGCGTCCTTCTTGCCGGACGCCTGGGAGGCGCCCGTGGTCGCCTCCTCGCCGCCCCGGCTGCAGGCGGTGAGGGAGACGGCGGCCAGGATCGCGACGGCGACGAGTTTGCGGGGAGTGCGCATGGATCTTTCCTTTAGATGTGCTGGGCTAGTTCTGGGGTACGGACGGGGGATTCGGCCCTGCGTGGCACGAGCCTGCGCAGGATGTCCACGTTGCGGTCGAGGAAGACGGCCAGGAGGATGACCAGGCCCTTCACCACGTCCTGAAGGAACGGGGAGACGTCGAGCAGGTTCATGCCGTTGTCGATGACGCCGAGCACGAGCGCCCCGACGAGGGTGCCGAGCAGGGTGCCGCGACCGCCGGCCAGGCTGGTGCCGCCGATGATGACGGCCGCGATCGCGTCCAGCTCCAGGCCGGCGCCGGCGGTCGGCTGGGCCGTGGACAGCCGGGCGGTGATGATGAACCCGGCCAGGGACGCCAGCACGCCGCTGATGACGAAGGCGAGGATCTTGACGCGGTGCACCCTGATGCCGGACAGCCGGGCGGCCTCGACGTTGTCGCCGGTGGCGTAGACGTAGCGGCCGAAGCGGGTGCGGGCCAGGACGTACCCGAAGATCCCGAACGCCACCAGCATGATCCACACCGGCACCGGCACGCCCGCGAACCGAGCCTGCCCGATCCCCTGGAAGTCGTAGTCCGTCACCGGGATCGGGTTGCCCGAGGTGATGTGCAGGGTCAGCCCCGCGAACACCGACATCGTGGCCAGCGTCGCGATGAACGACGGCATCCTGGTCCTGGTCACGAGCAGGCCGTTGACCAGCCCGATGGCCGCGCCGGTCGCCAGGCCCGCGGCCAGCGCGGGGATCAGCCCGTACGGGCCGAGCGTCAGGGCGGTGACGACGGCGGAGAAGCCGAGCGCCGAGCCCACGGACAGGTCGATCTCGGCAAGGATGATCACATAGGTCTGCCCGGCCGCGAGCAGCGCGGCCACGGAGGTCGCGAGCGCCACGTTGAGCAGGTTCGTCGGGGTGAGGAAGACCGGCGAGGCCACCGAGAGGACGATCCCTACCAGGAGGAGCATCCACACCGCGCGCAGCCGGCCCGCGACGGTCTTGAGCTTCGAGGTCATGCGGCACCTACCAGTGCGTGCTTGAGGATGGACTGCTCGTCGAGGTCGTCGCCGGTCAGCTCGGCGACGAGCCGTCCCTCGCGCATCACGACCACGCGGTCGGACATGGCGACGAGTTCCGGCAGGTCGGAGCTCACGAGCAGGACGGCGACGCCGTCCGCGGTGAGCTGGTTGATGATCCGGTAGATCTCGGTCTTGGCCCCGACGTCCACGCCGCGGGTCGGCTCGTCCATGAGCAGCACCCGCGGCCGGGTCATCACCCACTTGGCGAACAGGGCCTTCTGCTGGTTGCCGCCGGACAGCGAGCTGACCGCGATCGACGGTGAGGCGGCGCGCACCCGCAGCTCCGAGATGACCGCGCCGGTGGCGGCGCGCTCCTTGCCGCGCCGTACGACTCCGCTCCCGGAGCTGAAGTCGCGCAGCGAGGCCAGCGACACGTTCGCCTCGACCGACTGGCCCATGCACAGGCCCTCCGCCTGCCGGTCGGGCGACAGGTAGGCGATCCGGCTGCCGATCGCGTCCTGGACGCTCGCGACGCGTACGCCGGAGCCGTCCACGAGCACGGACCCGCCGGTCAGCGGCTGCAGGCCGAACAGCGCGCGCAGCAGGTCGCTGCGCCCGCAGCCGACCACGCCGCCGATGCCGACCACCTCGCCGGCCCTGACCTGGAGGTCGATGTCGTGGAAGCGGGCGCCGCCACCGCCGCGCACCTCCAGCACGACCTCGTCCGTGGCGTTGCGGTCCTTGGGGTAGAAGTCGTCCACGGCGTCGCCGACCATCGCGGTGACGACCTCGGACGGGGTGAGCCGTTCGGTGGGGGCGTCGAGCGTGACCCGGCCGTCGCGCAGCACGACGATGCGGTCCGACAGGGCGAAGACCTCGTCCAGCCGGTGGCTGATGTAGATCACCGAGACGCCGGCCTCGCGCAGCCGGTTCACCTGGGCGAAGAGCTGCTCGGACTCCTGCTCGTCGAGCGCCGCGGTCGGCTCGTCGAGGATGATCAGCCGCAGCTCGTGCGTCATCGCCTTGGCGATCTCGAGCATCTGCCGCTCGGCCACGCTCAGCTCGCTGACCTGGCGATGCACGTCGATCTCCATGCCGAGGCGGCGCAGCGCCTGCCTGGCCTCGGCGGCCATGCGCTGCTTGGAGACGAACAGGCGGCCGAAGACGCGCTCGCGGTCCAGCACGTACATGTTCTCGGCCACGCTGAGGTGCGGGAACAGGTTCTGCTGGAACTCCTGGTAGATGACCTCGATGCCCTGCGCCATCGCGGCCTGCGGGTCCTTGAGCACCGTCGCGGCCCCGTCGATCAGCAGCCGTCCCGAGTCGGGCTGGTGCGCGCCGGAGATCACCCGGGTGAGCGTGGACTTGCCCGCCCCGTTCTCCCCGACGAGCGCCACGACCTCGCCGGGACCGACGTCGAAGCTGACGCCGCGCAGGACGCTGTTGTCGCCGAAGGACTTGCGCACATCGGCCAGCTGGAGATGCATGCCAGGCTCCCGATCAGTACACGACGCCCGCGGTGAGCAGGACGTTGGCGTACGGGGTGAACTCGCCGGAGCGCACGGCCGCCCTGGCTCCGGCGGTGGCCTGCTTGAACTCGGTGTGCGGCAGGAACTCCAGCGTCAGGCCGAGCCGGTCGAAGCGCTCCTCGATCGCGGCCAGCATGTCCGGGCTGTGCTGCTTGATCTCCTCGGACAGCAGCACGCCCTCCACGGCCACCTCGTCGAGCACCGTGTCCAGCAGGTCGAGGAAACGCGGCAGGTTCTCCCTGACGGCCAGGTCCACGCGTTCCACCTCCCTCGGGATGGGCAGTCCCGCGTCGGTGACCACGATCGTGTCCGTGTGGCCGAGCTCGGAGATCACGCGGGCGAGCTGGGCGTTGAGCGTTCCTTGGTTGCGCCTCATCGGGTGGCTCCTTCCATGGAGGTGTTGACCATTGGCTCGACCTCGTCCCTGCCGGGGAGCGAGGGGCTGGCTCCCGCCTTGGTGGTGGCCAGGGCGCCGGCCGCCATGCCGTACTGGATGGCGGTGTCCACGTCGAGGCCGGCGGCGAGGGCGCCGCCGAAGAAGCCGGTGAACGCGTCGCCGGCCGCCGTGGTGTCCACGGGCGTCACGGCGTACGCGGGGAAGTGGCGGGTGCGTTCCTTCGTGACCGACAGGGCGCCGCCCGCGCCGAGGGTGATGATCGCGTGGCTCACGCCGCGCTCCAGGAACCAGGCCGCCGCCCGCTCCGCCGACTCCAGGTCCGTGACCTGGACGCCGGTCAGCACGGTGGCCTCGCTCTCGTTCGGGGTCACGATGTCGAGGTACGGCCACACGTCGTCCGGCAGCTCCTGGGCGGGCGCCGGGTCCAGGACCACGGTCAGCCCGGCCGCCGCGCCCTCCCGCGCCGCGTGGCAGGCGACCTCCGTCCGGATCTCGAGCTGCAGCAGCAGGACGCCGACCCGGTCGCGGACGCGCTCGATGCTCTCCGTGACCATCGCCTCGTCGAGGGAGGCGTTGGCGAGCGGCGTGATGACGATGTCGTTCTCGCCCGACGCGTCCACGCGGATGTGGGCGACGCCCGTACGGCCTTCGACCGTGCGGACCTCGGTGAGCGTGACGCCGTGCGTCTCCAGGCCGGACAGCACGATGTCGCGGAACGGGTCCTGGCCCACGCAGGCGGCCATCCAGGTCGGCGCGCCCGAGTGGGCCGCGGCCACGGCCTGGTTCGCGCCCTTGCCGCCGAGGACGAGGGTGAAGTCGTCGCCGAGCACGGTCTCACCGCGCCGCGGCAGCCGCCGGCTGAACGCCGTGACGTCCGCGGTGATGCTCCCGACGACGAGAACACCGGTGGGTTCCATGGGGGTTCCTCCAGATTCGGGGATGGGTGAGCCGAGGGCACGGCCCATGTGCCGTGTCCTTACGGGTGCGGGGTCGATCAGATCCCGGCGGGGTGCCAGACCGTCTTGGTCTCCATGAACGTGGTCATGCGTCTCGTCCCGTGGTCCTCCGCCGCGGTGAGCACGCGTTTGAAGTTCTCGGCCGCGGCCTGTTCGCAGGCCTGCTTCAGCTCGGGGGCCGCCACGCCGGTGAGGTCGAGCCCGTTGACGTCCATGTGCGCCGCCAGCCACGGGGCCAGCTCGGCCTGGTGTCCGGTGAGGATGTTCACCACGCCGCCCGGCAGGTCGGAGGTGGCCAGCACTTCGGCGAACGTGATCGCGGGCAGCGGCGCGCGCTCCGGGGCGACCACGACGCAGGTGTTGCCGGTGACGATCACGGGTGCGACGGCGGTGACGAGGCCGAGAAGGGGCTCGGCGGGGGCGATCACCGCGACCACCCCGGCCGGTTCCGGCGAGGACAGGTTGAAGTACGGGCCCGCGACCGGGTTGGCCGTCCCGCGCACCGCGGCGATCTTGTCGGACCAGCCCGCGTACCAGACGAGCCGGTCGACGGCGGCGTCCACCTGCTCCAGCGCCTGCTTGCGCGGGCCGCCGAGCTCGTCGGCGAACTGGGCGCGGCGGCCCTCCAGCATCTCGGCGATCCGGTAGAGGATCTGGCCCCGGTTGTAGGCGGTGGCGCCCGACCAGCCGGGGAACGCCTTGCGCGCGGCCACCACGGCGTCGCGGGCGTCCTTGCGCGAGGCCCTGGCGGCGTGCTCCGTTCGCGTCACGGGGTAGGACCTCCCGCTCTCCGAGCGTGGGAACGCTCCACCGATGAAGAGCTTGTACGTTTTGCGCACGGTCACTCGTCGATCAGACATCGAGGTACGCCTCCAATCCGTGCAAACCGCCCTCGCGGCCGTAACCGGACTCCTTGTAACCGCCGAACGGCGAGGCCGGATCGAACTTGTTGAACGTGTTGGCCCACACCACCCCCGCCCGCAACCGGTCAGCCATCCA
>NZ_JBSFTC010000255.1:0-16224 GCF_053590415.1 Nonomuraea sp. NPDC003201 | reverse complement strand
GAGCCGGCTGCCTCGTCATCGCCGGGTCCGGCTCGGCCCACTCGGCCCGGCCGAGGTGGCGGAGCTGGTCCGCCAGGAGACCGGCCGGACGCCCGGGGCCGGCGTCGCTCGCGGTATCCACGCCCGTACCGCCGGTAATCCGTTCCTCGTACGGGAGCTGTCCCGGTTCCTTGCCGACAGCGGTGAGCTCACCGAGGATGCCGCGGCGCGGGCCGGAATGCCGTTCACCGTGCGGGATGTCGTGAAGGACCGGATGGCCGGCCTTGACGACGCCGCCCGGGAGGTGTTGCGGATCGCCGCTCTCATCGGCCGGGATGTCGACCTCGCTCTGCTCGCGCGCGCCGCCGGCTTTGACGTGCAGACCTGTCTCGACCGTCTCGAGCCGTTGGAGGCCCTCGGCCTGCTCGAGCCCTTTCCCGGCGACCCGTTCTCGTTCCGCTTCCCGCACGACCTGGTCCGCGAGTCGGTCGTCAGGACCATGCCACAGCGGCACGCGCCTCGGCTGCATCTGCGCGTCGCGGACGCACTGGAGCCCACCGCCCAGGACGACGTGCATGTCGCCGAGCGCCTCAGCCATCACCTGTGGGCTGCCGGCCCGCTGGTGGAGCCGGGCCGGACCGCGGGTGCGCGAGGAGGAAATGTGGCCGGCAGAAGGGACGCCCGTCCGCTGATCGGGCTCAGCGGCGGGGTGATGTCAGGTCAACCTCGGCCGCCGGCCTCGCGTAAAGGGCGACGGCAGTAGTAGACCAGAGCAGGCGGGAGATTGGCCCACACCGTCCGGCTGATGACCACCTCCTCGAACCGCGACTGCATGGAGCGCAGCAGGCGCCGGGCCGGTGGCGCCCATCGAGCATGCACGTACGCAAACGTGGTGAACGCGCCGTGCGGCGACAGGCTTTCCACCACCGCGGACAACACGTCGCCTTGATGGTCCTCGCTGAATGCCGCCCAAGGAAGGCCGCTGACCACGACATCGGCCTGGTGCAGCCCACGCTGCGCCAGCTCCGTGACGAGGTCGGTCGCGTCCGCACGCACGACGTCGACCGCCGGATAGAGGGCGGCCAGCTGCTGCGCGAATCGTGGATTCACCTCGACGGCTATGTGCCGGCCGCGTCCGCCGAGGCGCCGCTGGATGGCCTCGGTGAACGAGCCGGTACCCGGGCCGAGCTCCACGACGACCGGGGAGCCGGTTCCGGGCACGGCCGCGGTGGCCACCCTGGCCAGTGCCGGGCTGCTCGGCGCGACCGCGCCGACCGTCAGAGGATCGCGTACGAACTCAAGGAAGAACGACATCGCGTCAATCCCGCTGGGACGGGCTGTGCGGGATCCGGCGGGACGGCGAGCAGACCGCCCAGATGTGCCACGCCAGTCCGATGCCCCAGACACCCAGCGAGTACAGCGGCCAGAAGAAGTGTTTCGGGGTGAAGAGCCTCCACACCACGACCTGGGCCAGATTGACCACGACATAGGAAATGACGTGGGCCGCCAAACCCCGCTTCCTTTGCTGCGGACTTCTTCTCGTACTCATTCCGACCAGCCGCCCCGTTTCACATGCCCGACCTTACGACGGTGCCAGGCTAGATCGGCAAACTTGACAACTACGGAACTGTCCGTGGATCCGTCGTGCAGTACTCGTGAAGTGCCCGGCCCTACGCTGACCCGCGATCGAACCTGCCGAGAGAGGAGGCCGCCGGAATGAGATCCCTGTCCACAAGGGCCCATGCCGTCCCGGCGAGGGCAGCGCGACCACACGGAGGAACCACGTGAGCGACGGTGCGGCGCACCACGGCCCGGTCCTGGACGACGAGCAGTCCCGCCGGCTCGCCGAGTACGGCGAGGTGGAGCACGTCAAGGCCGGTCAGGTTCTGTACGCGTCCGGCGACGACTCCTACGACTTCTTCCTGCTCCTGACGGCGAGCGTGGACATCGTCCGGAACGCGACGGCGATCGAGCCGGAACGCCTGATCTACCACGGCGGCCCCGGCGACCACCTCGGCGAGCTCAACCTGCTGACCGGCCAGTACGTCTACCTGACCGCTCGAGTGGTGACCGCCGGGACACTCGTCCGGATCGGTGCGGCGATGTTGCGCCGGGTCCTCGCCGAGCAGGTCGACATCGCCGACCTGTTGCTCGAGGCGTTCCGGGAACGGCGCGAGTTCATCCGCTCGGTGGCCGGCAATGCCCTGGAGATCGTCGGCCGGCCGGACGCCGCCGAGACACTCGAGCTGCGCACCTATGTGACGCAGCTGCTCCTGCCGCATTCCTGGCTCGATGCGACCTCGGACTCCGGGCGCTCGCTGATGACCTCGGCCGAGCTCGCGGAGGACGAACTTCCTGCGGCGATCGCCGGCGGTTCGGTGCTGCGACGCGCGACACCGGGAACGCTCGCGGAGGTGCTCGGCCTCACCTACCGGGCCGACGGACGTCCCGTTGATCTCGTCGTGGTGGGCGCCGGCCCGGCGGGGCTGGCCGCCGCCGTGTACGGGGCGTCCGAGGGCCTTGTCACCGTACTGCTGGACCGCGATGGGCTCGGCGGTCAGGCCGCCAAGAGCGCCCGGATCGAGAACTACCTGGGCTTTCCGCACGGGGTCAGCGGCGCGGATCTCACCCGGCTGGCGATGGTCCAGGCGCTCAAGTTCGGCGTGCGGATCTACTCGCCCTGTGCGGTGGCGGGCCTCGATCTCTCCGACGATCGTCGGCCGGCCGTCCTGCTGGAGGACGGCTCGCGCATCGAGTGCCGTGCGGTGATCGCCGCCACCGGGGCGCGCTACCGGCGCCCCGACATCCCGCAATGGGCGACGTTCGAGAAGTCGGGCTGCATCCGGTACGCGGCGACCGAACTGGACGTCCGAGAGTACGAGGATCAGCCGGTGACGGTCGTCGGGGGCGCCAACTCGGCCGGACAGGCAGCCCTGTCCCTTGCCGCCCGCGGCGCGACGGTGGATCTGATCATCCGCGGCGCCGATCTCGGGGCCCGGATGTCGTCCTACCTGGCCGATCGAATCCGGGCGCATTCCCGGATCAAGGTCCGCGCCGGCAGCACGGTCCGCGAACTGGCGGGCGACGACGCTCTCGCGTCGATCGTCGTCGAGAGGTCCGGCGGACGCGGAGAGCGGCTGGCCTGCCGCGGGCTGTTCTGCTTCATCGGCGCTGACCCGGTGTCGGGCTGGCTGACCGGCGTGGCCAAGGACGACGACGGTTTCATCCTCACGGACAGCCGGCTGCCTGCCGGATCGTCCGGTACGCCCCTGCCGTTCCAGACGAGCGCGCCCCGGGTCTTCGCGGTCGGCGACCTCCGCTCAGGCTCGACGAAACGAGTGGCCACCGCCGTGGGCGACGGTGCGAGCGCGGTCTCATCCGTCCACGCGGCGCTCGCGAGCGACTGACGGTCCAGTTGCGGCGGTCAGCGCCGGCCGGGCGGTTTCCTTTGTGGCCGGTTAATATCGGCTGGTGACGGTTCAAGATCGAAGCGCCTTCATCATCGGAGGCACGGGGCAGATCGGCCGGGCCACGGCCGCCCGGCTCGCCGCAGCCGGGTATGCGGTGACCCTTGGGCACCGCCGACTCCGTCCGGACGACGCGGAGCTGGACGGGGTGGTGTCGGTCCAGGTCGACCGGGCCGACACCGAGGCGCTGCTCAAAGCCCTCGACGGCCACGATCTGGTCCTGGACACGGTCGCGTTCACTCCACACCACGGTGCGCAGCTCGCCCAGTTGGCCGGCCGCGTCGGCTCGCTGGTGGTCATCTCCTCGGGAGCGGTCTACGAGGCTCCCGGCCTGCCGGTGCCGATCCCGGAGACGTGGCCGACGGTCGAGCGCGACACCCACGACTATCCGGCGGGGAAGGCGGCGCTGGAGCGCTGCCTGCTGGCGACGCCCGGCCTGCCGGTCAGCATTCTGCGGACGGGCGTGCTGCACGGCCCGTACGGCAAATCGCTGGATCACTGGTCGTTCATCAAGCGGGCGCTGGACAAGCGGCCGCACGTCGTACTCGCCCAGGACGGGCGGAGCCGGTTCCCCACCACGGCGGTCGCGAACGTCGCCGAGCTGATCTGTCTGTGCGCGCGGCACCCGGCGGCCCGGGTCCTCAACATCGCCGATGACCCGCTGACCGTCGCCGAGATCGGCGCCAGGATCTTCGCTGTCATGGGCCACGAGGCGGAGATCGTCACCTTCGCGGGCCCGTCGCGTCCGGACGGCCTGGGTTTCCATCCGTGGAATGTGCCGGAGCCGATCGTGTTCAGTATGGACAGAGCCCGTGCCGAGCTCGGATACCGCCCTGCCATCTCCTACGACGACGCGCTGCGCCAGGACATCGAATGGGCCGCCCGCGCCGTGTCCGAGGCCGAGGCGGGCGGCGGAGGCTGGCAGGACGTCTTCCCCGATCTGATCGTTCGCCACGGCCCCGACGTCTGGTTCCCCTACGCGGCCGAGGACGCGTACGTCGCCGGCGCGTAGGCGGCACTACCAGGCGACAGGCATCGCGTGCAGCCCGAAGAACGGGGCATCGTCGGCGAAGGACAACTCCTCGAACCCGGTCGCCAGGTGCAGCGTCGGTATCCGGGTCAGCAGCGTGCCGAAGGCGATCTGCAGCTCGGCGCGGGCGAGGTTGCGGCCGACGCACTGGTGTACCCCGTAGCCGAAGGCAACGTGGTGGTGGGCGGACCGGCGGATGTCGAACGCGTCGGGGTCCTCGAACGCCCGCTCGTCACGATTGGCGGATGCGGCCAGCACCGTCAGGCGATCACCGGCGCGGATCCGCGCGGAGCCGATATCCATGTCGTCGGTCGCAATCCGGTCGAAGCTCACCCAGTCCTGGACCGAGTGGAAGCGCAGCAGCTCCTCGATCGCACCCGGCAGCAGGCTCGGGTCGTCGCGCAGCGCGGCAAGCTGCGCCGGGTGCCGCAGCAGCGTGAGCACGCCTAGCGAGATCGTGTTCGCAGGCGAGTCGTAACCCGCGAGCAGCAGGAGAAAACCGATGTTGATCAGCTCGTCCGTGGTCAGCTCACCGGTGGGCAGGTGTCTGGCGGCCAGCCGCCGGATCATTCCGTTGTGCGGTTCACGCTCTGCGCCGCGGATGAGTTCTCGCAAATAGCCGCGAACGTCCCTGGACGCCTGGGCCGCCACACTCGGATCCATACTCGTCACCGACAGCATCCGCAGCCGTGACTCGAAGAACTCGTGGTCGCCGGCCGGGACGCCGAACAACGCGCAGAGGACTCGGGACGGAACCCGGCGCGCGTACAAACCGACGAGGTCGGCGGGCGCCCCGGCCTCCAGTAACTCGTCGATCGCCGTATCGGCGATTCGCTGGAGGGCCGGACGCATGGCGTCCATCGGACGGGCACCCAGCTCCGAGATCAGCAACCGCCGGAACCGGCTGTGTTCCGGCGGATCCATGTCGACGAAGAAGCCGTCGTCGGGGCGATCGTCGTCGGGTCCGCGAGGCCGTTCAGGGCGTCCGGTGTTCGAGCTGATCCTCGGGTCACTGAGGATCTGCCGCGCCTCGGCGTGGCGGGTGACCGCCCAGACCGGTGCGCCGTTGGGCAGGGCGGCGCGGACGACCGGCGCGGTGGCACGCATCCGCTGATACTCGTCCGGCGGTGCGAACGGGCAGGTCCGCTCCATCGGGAAGGTCGGCGTCTCGGTCATTTCCTGCTCGGATGTACTCATTGCGCTTCCCCGTTCGAGCCGGACGCCACCCTGGCGATGTGATCGGAAACGACGAGCCGACACCTTGGCCCGGCTCCGCGTACCCGCGCCGTGCCGCGACCTGTGCCATACCTACCTTTGCTGGGAGAATCATCGGATTGCCGACCACAGTGGCCGGAGCGCGGTCCTGCTTCTCGTGTGTTGGCAGATGCGTCTGTTCAGGTAGTGCCGATGCTAAATCGGGCGGTTCAAAATTGCTAGACATGGACGCTCATACTGGAAGGTCCCGAAGATTCCCCTGCGCCGCCTCGCCGTCAGGGTCGGCCGCGGTCACGGCCGTCTTCGCGTCCAGCTCCCAGCCTTTCGCGTACGCCGCGGCGAACTCTTCCCCGCCCAGCGCGGCCTGACCTCTGCGGGTGAGCTCGCGGACCTGCGGATCGGTGTGGTCGTGCGCGCCCCGCAGCCGGGCGGCGACCCCGAGCAGCACGGCCGACTCGTGCTGCCGCCCGCGCGTCCCGGCGAGCGCGGCCGTGTTCACCGTCAGCTGCGACAGGATCGGCAGTTCCCGGGTTGTCAGCGCGGCCGCGTACGCCTCCCGCAGCGCCTTTTCCGCGCCGGGCAGATCGCCCCGTGCCAGGCAGAGCGCGGCCCGTGCGCATCCGACCAGCGTGCGGGCGTGGTGCGCGGGGAACGCGGTGCCGCCGAGCAGACCCCGTTCGGCGTCGTCGAGCAGGTCGCCCGCCCTGTCCAGGTCGCCGAGCCGCACCCGCAAGCCGGCCTCCCGCGCGTCGACCAGGACCAGCATCTCCGCCGAGGACGCGTGCAGCGCACGCTCCCGGGCGGAGTCGATCATCGCCATCGCCCGGTCGGTGTCGCCGCGCCGTAGGTGCACGTCGATCCAGCGCAGGTCGCTGTAGAGCTGGTCGCCGAGGCTGAGCGAGCCGAACTCGCCCGCCAGCGTCCGGGCCTCGCGCAGGTCGGCCAGCGCGCCGTCGAGGTCGTCGTACCGTCGCAGCTGGGCGCGCATCGGCAGCGTGGCGGCCTGGCCCCAGCGGTCGCCGGCCTGCCGGAAGCAGGCCAGGGCCGCGTTCACGTGGACACGCTTCCGGTCGAGCGCGCCCGCGTTCTCGGCGATCTCCGCCTGGAACATGTGGGCCAGCCCGGACAGCCACACGTCGTCGCCGTCGGCCAGGCGCTGGAAGATCGCGAGCGCGGCCTGCTCGTCCTGCAGGAAGAGCAGGATCGGGCCGAACACCCGGTAGTGGCTCGGCAGCTCCGGATGCGCGAGCAGCCGGTCGGCCAGCTCGCGCATCTCCGCCCGGTCGTCCGCGGCTTCCGCGGCGGTGATCCCCGACAGGATGTCCGCCCGGTTGAGCAGGTAGACGGCTCGGGCGCAGTCACGCTCCGGCGTCGGCCCGCCGCCGGGCACCGCCAGGGCCTCACCCAGCCAGTAGGCGGCGTCGAGGTGGCGGCCGAACATCTGCCAGTACCAGGTCAGGGTCAGGGCGAGGGCGGTCGCGCCGGGGGAGTCGCGGGTGGCGCACAGGTGACGCAGGGCGGCGAGCGTGTTGTCGTACTCGGTGCCGATGACCTTCATGGCTGTCAGCTGGCCGGGCCCGCGCAGCTGAGGGTCGTGGCGGGCCATCAGCTCGGTGAAGTGGGCGGCGGCCAGGTCACGGGCCGTCCCGAGGTCGCCGGTGCCGGTCAGGCGGTCGGCGCCGTACTCGCGAATGGTTTCGAGCATGCGGTAGCGGCCGGTGCCGGGCGCGAGCTGCAGCAGTGACCGGTCGACGAGGGCGGCGAGCAGTTCGGGGATTTCGGCGGTGGGTACGGCGGTGCCGGCGCAGACGGCGGTGGCCGAGGCGGGTGTGACGCCGCCGGCCAGGATGGAGATCCGGTCCGCGACGGTGCGTTCGTGCTCGTTGAGCAGCTCCCAGCTCCAGGCGATGACCGCGCGCAGGGTGCGGTGCCGGGGTGGTGCGGTGCGGCTGCCGGTGGTGAGCAGCCGGAACCGGTCGGCGAGCCCGTCGGCCAGGTCGGGCAGGGACAGCGTCCGCAACCGGGCGGCGGCCAGTTCGAGGGCCAGCGGCATGCCGTCCAGGCTGTGCACCACGCGCATGATGTCGGGCAGCGTGGTCTCGTCGACGGCGAAACCGGGTCGCACGGCGGCGGCCCGCTCGGTGAACAGGCGTACCGAGGCCGCCTCTCGGGCCTGTTCGACGCTGTCGTCCGGGGCGGGGAGCGCGAGCGGGGCCAGCGGCACGAGCGCCTCGCCGTCGATCGCGAGGGGTTCGCGGCTGGTGGCGAGCACGCGCAGCCCGGGGCAGCGGGGGAGTAGCGCCGCGACCAGGTGGGCCACGGCGTCGATCAGGTGCTCGCAGTTGTCGACCAGCAGCAGGCTCTCCCGGCCGCCGAGCTCGCCGACGAGGACGTCCAGCTCGTTGCCCTCGACTCGCTTGCGGGCGTCGAGCATCGCGCCGCCGCGCAGCCCGGTCCCGGCGAGCACGGCCGTGGCGATCTTCGCTGGTTCGGTGACGGGCGCGAGGTCGATGAGCCAGGCGCCGTCGCGGTATTCGTGGCGGTGGCGGCGGGCGGCCTCCAGCGCGAGCCGGGTCTTCCCGGCGCCGCCGGGGCCGAGGACGGTGACCAGGCGTCCGGTGGTGAGCAGGGTGCCGATGCGGGTGAGGTCGTCGTCACGGCCGATGAAGCTGGTCAGCGGCGCGGGCAGGTTGGTCGGCCGGATCGGGTCGGGTTCGACGGCCGCCTGCGGCCCGGTTACAACTGCGGGGCTCCCGCCTTCGGCGTTCGCTACCGAAGGGCTCCTGGCCGGAGTGCCTCCAGCCGAGGCGTCTGGCGCCAGGATGGGCCGGTCGGGGCGCAGCAGGCGTAGATGGCGTTCCCGCAGAGCGGTGCCCGGGTCGGCGCCGAGGACGTCGGCCAGGGTCTGGCGGACCCGCTCGTAGAGGGCCAGCGCCTCGGCCTGACGCCCCTGGGCGGCGAGCGCGTCCATCAGCAGCGCGGCCGCCCGCTCGTGGACCGTGTGCTCGGCCAGCAACCCGGTCAGCCGGGCAGCGGCCACCTCGGCCCGCCCCAGCGACAACTCGGCGTCGGCGAGGTCGGCGACCGCCTCGATCGACACATGTGCCAGCCGTGTCGCGACCGTGGGCGCGACCGCGGCGACGACCGCGGGTTCGGCGCCAGGATGGTCGCCCCACAACGCCACGGCCTCGGCGAGCGCGGCGCCCGCGGCCTCCGGGTCACCTGCCCGCAGCCTCTCCCGGCCGGCAGCGGTGAGCTGTTCGAAGCGCAGCGCGTCCACGTCGGCCGCGTCCACCGCCAGCCGGTAGCCGCCCGCGACCTGCACGACCACGTCACGGGCCGCGTCGGCCGGGGTGAGGGCGCGGCGCAGCCGGGAGACGAGGGTCTGCAGGGCGGGGGAGGGGCCGGACGGCGGCTCCTCGGCCCAGATCGCGTCGACCAGCACGCCCGGCTCGACCCTCCGGCCGCCGGCGAGCGCCAGCCGTACGAGCAGGCCCTGCAACCGCGCGCCCGGAACGGGCAGGACGGTGTCACCGCGAGACACCTGAAACGCGCCGAGCAGCGTGACGCGAAGCCGTGCAACCCCGTCCATTCCCCAATCTTCGCGCGCTCCCCCGCAGGACCCCAAAGCAGGGCGGCCGTGTGAGCGCCGTGTTTGTCCCGTGTCAGAGACCCGCCTCAGTCTTCGCATGCCGTACCAGCATCACGAACAACGGAGGCAACAGATGACCATGACGCACGACGCCGGCAGCTGGGTCCGGAGCTGGGGCGCCTCGCCCCAGGCGGCCCACGACGGGCTCGGCTCGCTCGACGACCACCCGCCCCTCGCCGACGTGACCCTGCGCCAGGTGGTGCGCATCAGCGGCGGCGGGCGCCGGGTGCGCATCCGCTTCACCAACGAGTTCGGGACCGCGCCCTTCACCATAGGCGCGGCGCAGGTGGGCCTCGCGGCGCCCGGCGGCGGGGTACGGCCGGGCAGCGAGCGCGTGCTGACCTTCTCCGGCGCGTCGGCCGTCACCGTCCCGGCGGGGGCGCCGATCCTCAGCGATCCGGTCGACCTGCCCCTGCCCGCCCTCGCCAAGCTGTCCATCAGCCTCTACCTGCCGGGGCGCGTGGAGACCTGCACCTGCCACGACCCCGCTCTGGAGACCGGCTGGACGATCCCGGGCGACGCCGTCGCCGCCCCCACCCTTCCGGAGAACGCCGAGGTTCTGCCGGTGCGGGCCCTGATCTCCGCCGTCGAGCTGCTCCCCGACGCCCCGGCCAAGGCCGTCGTCGTGGTGGGCGACTCCCGCGCCGACGGAGCCGGCTCGACCCCGGACACCAATCACAGCTGGCCGGAGCTGCTGGCCGAGCGTCTCGCCGAGCGGGGTATGGCCGCCGGCTACGTCTCCAACCAGGGCATCAGCGGCAACCGGCTGCTCAACGACGGCATCGGTGTCGCCGCCCTGGCCCGCTTCGACCGTGACGTGCTGGCGACACCCGGCCTCGGCTACGTGGTGCTCTCCGTGGGCGGCAACGACCTCGGCATCTCCTTCGCCTCACAGGACGGTCCGCTGGCGGATTTCCTGAAGATGTTCCCTGGCGCGCCGGTGACGGCGGACGACGTCATCGCGGGCTACCACCAGCTGATCGTCCGGGCGCACGAACGCGGCGTGAAGGTCTACGCCACCACCATCCCGCCCTACGAGGGTGCGGAGATCTACACACCGGAGGGGGAGAGCGCACGCCAGACGGTCAACGCATGGATCCGCACCGGCGGCGCCTTCGACGCAGTGCTGGACTTCGACGCCGTCTGGCACGACCCGGACCGCCCCAGCCGGATCAGGGCGGACTTCCACGCCGGCGACCATCTGCACGGCAACGATGCGGGCTACCGGGCCCTGGCCGACTCCATAGACCTGTCGCTGTTCAGCCGCTGACGACGATCCGGTTCCGCGCGGTCGAGGCCGGCACACCGGTGCCGGTCCTCGACGGTGGACGCGACAATCGTGCTTCGGCCCTCGCCCGGGGAGCTGTTCGTGTCCGAGATGTCAGATGTGCCGGCGAAGCCACTCCAGGCCCTCTTCGGCGTGGTTGACAATGGTGAAGTGGCTGTCGCCCGCGCAGAGCCGCAGCTCGGCGGTCGGGCAATGGGCCGCCAGCCATGATCCGTGAGCGGCGGGGATGATCCGGTCCGCGGTGCCGTGCAGGAGCAGGACCGGGGCGCTGACGGTGCCGGGATCGCAGCCCCAGGCAAGGGTGTAGGAGACGTCGTCGTCGATCTGGCCGTACGGGCCGGCGGCGAGAGCCGGTTCGCCGACCTTACCCAGCCACCCCCACGGCCCCTCGAACAAGGCCAGATCGGCCGCGGTGAACTCGCAATCGTAGGCGAAGCCCGACGCCTGCAGCGCCGCCCTCGCCTCGCGGCCCGCCGCCGCCGTCCCCAGCGCGGCCACGCCGGACGGGACCATCCCGGCGAACCAGTCCAGCCCATCCGCGCCGTACGGGGCGATGCCGGCCAGACTCAGCACCCCCTGGACACGATCACCCAGAGCCGCCGCGCATCCCAGAGCATGAGAACCGCCGCCGGAGTACCCCGCGACGGCGAACCGATCGATGCCGAGCGCGTCCGCGACGGTTGCCGCGTCGGCGGCGACCGACGCGATGGTGCGCCCCGGTGCGACGCCGGAGCCCCCGTAGCCCGGCCGGTCGAACGACACCCAGCGCAACCCCAGCCTGTCGGCCGCGGCGAAGAGCGGCTCCGGAGGCGCCCCTACGTTGGGCGTACCGTGATGCCACAGAACAGGCAGCCGCCCGCTCCCCTTCGGAGCGGTGTCGTAGACGTGCAGCGTGCGGCCCGCACCCACCTGGACATCCAGCTCGATCATCTCATCCTCCTGTCCGCGGCCAACGCTCGCCGCCCTCCCTCAGCCCTGCGGGCGGTAGTACAGCAGGACACCCAGGATGCGTAACAAGGTACCGGTGGTGCGAAGCACGAGCGTGTCGACCTCGTCGAGCTGTCACACGAGAACTCGCGCTCAGTGGTCGTGGCAGCAGGCGGTTCGGGCTCCCTCGAGCTGGGCGGGGTCGTTCCACCAGTGGTTCGCCGTGCTCTGGTGGACGGGGACGCGCTCCTTGACCTTGCCGGCAGGCGCGGAGGCCGCGGGTGCCGCCTGGCCGGTGGTGGTGGAGGACGGGTAAGGCGCGAGGAGCTGCTCGACGGTGTGGTGTCTCCCGCCGACGACGACGGCGGTGACGTTGGCGGCGTCCTCGATGCGGGACAGCGGGTCGCCGTCGATGATGGCCAGGTCGGCGTACATGCCCTTGGCGATCCTGCCCAGCGGGAGGCCGAGATAGGTCCCGGACGTGCTGGTCGCGGCGGTGAGCGTCTCGCGCGGGGTCAGGCCGTACTTGACCATGGCGCGCAGGTTCATGTGCAGGCTGATCCCGAGGTGATCGATCGGCGCGTCGGTGCCGGCGGTGACCACGCCGCCGCCGCGGATCATCGCCGTGAGCTGCGCGACCTGGTTGGCGAGGTTCGTCCGGACCACCTGGACCGCCGCCGGGTCGGCGGTCTGCGCCGTGGTGACCGTCGTCCGGAGCTGCGCCATCCGCCAGTTCGGGTAGAGCCGGCGGACTCGTTCGTCGGTGACCAGCGAGGTGTCCTCCCTGTAGAGGGTCGAGGAGTTGAACAGGGTGGGGGTTCTGGCCATCTTCGAGGTGTTGAACATGGAGATGACGTCCGAGTAGGCGGAACCGACGTTCGTGACGGTGCGTGAGTAGCCGAACCGGTTGGTGGCGCCGACGTGCTCGGTCTGGTCGCCGCCCATGGCGATCGCCGGATAGTGGTAATGCGAGCTGACCGGCTTGCCCTGGCGGTGGGCCCAGTCGATGACCTCCCTGTGCCAGGCGACCGGCAGCCGCACGTAGCACTTCATCATGTCGTAGTCGAGGGCGGCGGCCCGCTGCAGTTCGAGCCGCAGCTGGTCGTGGGAGTACGTCGGGCGCATGAAGTTGTAGTAGATGCGCGCCCCGTCGATGGCCTCGCCGGTGCCCAGGTAGCGCGGCGCGAGCCGGGCGCCGGACTGCACCGATTCGCGCTCCTCGACCATGTGGTACGCAGGTGAGCCAGGCGAGCGCGTCGTGGTGACGCCCAGGGCGAGCCACAGCGGACCCTGCCGCGATCCGTACGCGTAACCCTGCATTTCACGGTGGTGGTGGATGTCGATCAGGCCGGGCATGACGAACCTGTCGCGGGCGTCGATCCGGGTGCCGGGCCTTCCGTCCCGGTGCGGCTCGATCGCGGTGATGCGCTGGCCCCGTACGATGATGTCGACGTCGCGGACGACGCTGTCGGAGACGCCGTCCCACATGCGGCCGGCGTGAATGACGACCTGATCGGGGCCGGTGTCGTTGCGCCAGGTCAGCCGCATCGGAATCGACCGGGCGGGCTTGCCGTCGAGGCGCACGCTCTTGAGACGTCCCTCGTTCAGGTAGAGGAGGGTGGCCGAGTCGCCTGCCCAGACAGGGGCGTCGGTGACCTCCCGGGTGACCTGACGGGCGCTGCCGGTGGGCCGTCCGGTCTTGTCGACGGGCAGGACCCACAGGAGCGATTCCATGGCGAAGGCGAGCATGGTGCCGTCAGGGGACCAGACGGGGCCGTCGTCACCACGCGTCTGCAGGGATCGGTGCGGCGCGGGGTCGATGTACGTGCCGGCACCCGTGGCCCGGTCGACGAGCAGGATTTTGGACAGTCCCTCACGGTAGCGTCGTGAGTACGGCACCACCGCGGCCAGCGCAAGGGTTCTGCCGTCGGGTGACCAGGTCGGGCGGCCGGGTTCGAAGGTGGCGTCGAAGACCTTCTGGATGTCGCCGGTGGCGACTTCCACGACCCACAGGGCGCCGTCCTGGTCCAGGTAGGCGATCTCCCTCCCGTCGGGTGACCACCGGACCGACAGGGCGGCGGAGTCGGTCAGATGGGTCACCTGCCGGTCGGCGCCGGTGCTCAGGTCGCGGACCCAGACATTGAGGGTGCCGGTACGGTCGGTGACGAACGCCAGTTGCCGCCCGTCCGGGGAGAAATCCGGGTCGGCTTTCCACCAGCGGTCACGGAAAAGCGGTTCCGGCTTGCCGCCGTTGCGCATCAGATAGATGTCGTTGAGCGCGCGGAAGGCGACGGCGGACCCGTCCGGGGACACGGCCGGGCTGCCGATTCCGACGACGGGGAACGACCCGGGCTCGTCGAATACGCGGACCTTCTTCTTGTACTTCGGAGTCGTCGTCGTCAGCGCGGCGGTGAAGCCGATGGTGCCGACGGACGCGGAGTTGAGACGGCGGACCTTGATGGTGCCCGCGGAGGTGTAGTAATAGCGTCCGTCCGTGGCGAACCGGGCACGGAACGGGAACACCTCCTCACCGGTGACGAGGGCGCCCGCGGTGCCGGCCAGATCATTGGCGCCCGAGTGGAAGAGGTGGTAGGCGAGGTCGGTGCCGTTCGGCAGCCAGGACGGCTGGTGAATGACCTGGCCTGTGGGCGCCGTGACCGCGGTGCTGCGCGTGCCGGTGGCGACATCGATGACGTCGATCCTGGTGTCGGCGACGACGAACGCGACCTTGCTCCCGTCGGGTGACCAGGCCGGCTCGTACTCCTCGGCGGAGCCGTCGGTCAGGACGCGGCTCGCTCCGGTGGCGACGTTGAGCAGGTGGATCCCGTAGCTGCCCCCCGCATCGGAGGAGTAGGCGATGGTGCGCCCGTCCGGGCTGTAGCGGGGCTCTCGATGATCGAACGGGCCGGTGGTCAACTGCGTGATCGCGGAACCGTCGGGCCGGATCGTCCACAGGTTGAAGACACCGTCGCGGTACGACTGGAACACGATGGTGGATCCGTCCGGGGACCAGTCGGGCTGGGCGATGTCGTACAGATCGCTGGTGAGCCTGCGGGCGGTGCCTCCGGAGGCCGAGCACACCCACAGCACACCGAGCAGGTCGAGGGCGAGCAGGCGGCCGTCGGGCGAGGGCGCGACGCCGAAGTCGGTGCCGGAGGCGACGGATGTCTTACCGGCGTCCCCCGCTACGCCGGCCCTCGCCGGTGAGGCCGGGGCGAGCACGGCGGCGAGCACGGCACCGCCACCCGCCAGGACGGCCCGGCGGGACGGGCGTGACATCGATCCGGAGGCGGAGGTGCTGGGGGGAACCGGTGAGTGAGACATCGGGGCTTTTCACTCCACTATTTACGCACTGGTCAGATAGTCATCGAGCTGACGCCTTCTTCGGAGAAGGCGTCAGTGGACAGCTGAACGTGATGACGCGCTATTCATGGTCCGAGGCGAAATGCGTTATCTGTTATCCCGCGTCCGGCTCATCGAGCAGAGGCGGGCTGACGTGCTCATTGAGGGCGGTGGGGCCTGCTTGACCAAAGTATGTGCATAGGAATGTACATACGTCGGTCAACAGAATTGGTCAAGAGGGGCCGGTGGGACGGGGATCGCGTCGTGGGTCCGCGTCGGACCGGATAGCCGGGCGAGAACTCGATCGGGGGCTGCGCATCTTGGATCGACGACCGCCACTGCAGCGACTCGGGCGGCTCCGCGAGCACGACGTCCGGCGACCGGTCGAGCGGCGTCTCCATCGCGATGCGCGCGATGATCTCCGCGAGCCACGGGGCCGGCCGGATGAGGGCGGCCGTACCCGAACGTCATGTGCGCGTGGTTGCCCACGGAACCGCTGCGGAAGTCAGTCGCGAGCAGGCGTTCGGTCCAGACGACCACCGCCAGGGCCTACACCCGCACCTACGCCTCCGAAGCCGAACACCGCGCCGCGCTTGCGCCATGGCTGCACCTGTACAACCATCACGGCGGACACACCGCGCTGAAAGGTCAACCACCCGGCGGCAGGCGAAGGGAGGTGGACTGCCGTCGTGTGCGCCTGTGGGGCCAGGTCCTGCTCCGATGTTCACGGGCGTTCGATGCGGGTGGGGTTGCCGCGTACGAGCTCATCATGGATGCGCCGGCGGGCGGTGGTGACGGCGCGCCCCGCCACCTCGTCCCCGTGCTCGATGCGCTGTCGCAGCAGCCGCATGGCGATGCGGCGGTTGAGGCTGAACTGCCGCTCGGTGTCGATCACGACGATGATCCCCGTGGGCCGGTGGGTCGCCCGTACGGCCGTGCTGGCCTTGTTCCGATGCTGACCGCCGGGGCCGCCGGTGCGGCAGGCGACGATGTCGACGTCCGCTTCCGCGAACGTCGTATGCGGGGCGTCGACCTGGCACGGCTCAGCGATGACGTACCAGTTCTTTCTGCCGGTGCTGGCCCGATACGGGCTGGGAGCCTGCCAGCACAGAGTTCCGGTCCACGACGCGGCGAACGCCTCGGCGCCGTCACCTGCGATCCGGACGAGGACCGATCGATAAGTGCCGCGCCGATCACCGGGAACAGTCTGGGCCCGATGGATCTCCAGCCCCTGCCGGATGGCGTCAGCTTCCATACGGTGCAGCAGTTGCGCCAACGCCCAGGCACACTCCTGCGGGCCGCGCCCGGCCGACAGCAGCAGGTG
>NZ_JBSFTC010000254.1:0-16481 GCF_053590415.1 Nonomuraea sp. NPDC003201 | reverse complement strand
GGGGCTGATGGCGGCGGGGCTGATGCTCAACCGCTCCGTGTCGCCATCCGTCGCGCTGCGGACCGCGCTGCGGCGCGCGCCCGCCATGCTCGCGGCCGGTGCGATCATGCTGCTCGGGTGGGCGGCGATCGTGGCCGCCGGGCTCGGCGTGGCGTGGGTGACCGCTCAGTGGTGGTTGTCGATCCTCGTCATGGTGGTGCTCGCGGCGCTCGCGGCGCCGTTCCTGCTGGCCATGCCGGCCGTGATCCTGGAAGGGCGTTCGGGATGGCGGGCGCTCGGCCGCGGCCATCGCCTGGCCGGCGGCAGGCTGACGTACGCCGGGGTCACGCTGCTCGTGGGCGTGGTGGGGGTGCCCGCGCTGGCCTGGCAGGGACTGGACCGGCTCATGCCGCTGTTGCCCGACTCGATCGCGACGGCCGTCACGGGTGTGGGGTACGGCGTGGCGGGCGTGCTGACCGCTGTCTTCCAGGCGGTCGTGCTCGCCAGGATGTTCCTGTTCCTGCCGCACGAGAGCGAGCGGGAAAGGGTGTCCGAGGAGGTCTCGCGCCTGCTCCCCGACGGTCCGCCCGCTCCCGCCAGGCCCGTCCGGGTGGTCGCGGCGCTGGCGCTGCCGGGCCTGCTGTACGGCGGCGTCGCCCTGATCAACCCGCTCGGCTGGGCGGAGGTCGCGAAGACGAACGCGGAGACGAACGCGGAGACGACCGTCGCAGAGGGATGGACGCGGGATTCGAAAAGCTCGGGCGGCGGCGGTCTCGGTCCCTACTCCGTTGACCTGCGTGCCCTGTACTCCGGCACGGACCGGCCGCTGACGATGGTCATGGACAACGAAAAAAGCCGGAACGGCTCGGTCGGGACCAGCTTGCTCGCATGCGAGGATGCCAAATGCCGCGACACCACGCTCACGTGGGCACGCGGGCAGAACCAGTTCGGCCTCGTGGCGGGCAGCGCTCGGCTGGCCGACGGGCGCCTGGTCCTGGCCGTCTGGACGAAGGACCCCGGCGAGCCGCCCCGACGCATACCCACGGTCCGGCTCGGCCTGCTGATCTGCGACCGGGAAGGGTGTATTTCCCCGGAGGGGGGCAAACCGCTCTCCGGGCCCATCAGTTACAGATTCGGCGCCGACGCCGTGGCCGTACGGCCGAACGGCGGCTTGGTCGTCGTGCGAACGCGCGAGAACTTTGCGAGCCGGGCCAAGCGAGCTCCGCATATGGTCTCGTTCACGTTCTGCGACGACCCGATCTGTTCCCGGCCCGAGCGCAAGATGTCCGCTAACCTGGACGCGACCTCCGGGGACAACGATGAGCGCGCCCTGGCGCTGGTGGTCGGCGCGGACGACCGGGCGGTGGCCGCGCGCGCCGACTCCAAGACCGGCGCCATGTCCGTGATCGCCTGCGCCGACGCGGCCTGCACGACCCCGCGGGTGACAAAGCTCGAGGAGGGCAGGGCAGATTCCGGGTTTTCGGGGAGCCAGCACTCCAGCCGCAAGCGCGGCAACGTGTCCATGGCCATGCGAGCAGACGGGCGGCCGGTCATCGTACGCCGCGACGTGTCGGACGGCTCGATCAGCCTCCTCGACCGCCGTGACCGGACCTGCGCTCAGATCGACAAGGTCGCGCTGGCGGGTCCGGATCGCTTGCGTCGGCTGCCCGCCCTGGTACTGGACGCGGCAGGGCGGGCGCTGGTGGCCTACGAGGATCGTGACGCCCGACAGATCGTGCTGGCCACCTGCTCGGGCGGCACGTGCGAGACCGCCGTCGTGGCCAGGATCCAGTACCTCGCCAATAGCGTGGCCATGACCCTGGACGGCCATGGGCGGCCGGTGATCGCCTGGGTGGACGACAGCGGGGGGATGTACGAGCGCGAATGGGCGCTCAAGGTCACCCCGGCCGATCGAGGAGACGATCCTGGACACCGCGGCCGGCTTGGCCGGACTGGGCCTGCTCCGCAACACAACGCGAATGGCCGACGCGTAGCCGACCCCATCTCGCCGCATCGCGATCAACATCCTGCCGGATTCTGGTCGAGATCGGCCAGGAACCTCTCGGCGCGGCGGGCGAAGAGGTGGGCCCCGCGTTCGCCGGATCGGGCGCGGGCTTCGTCGGCGGCGGCTCGCACGACGTCGACGGGTTCGCCGCGGGCGTGCAGCAGGCGGGCGCGCAGCAACAGGAGAAGTCCTTCGGCATAGCGTTGGCCGTGGGCCTTGACGGCCTGGTCGGCCCGGTCGAGGGCGGTCGCGGCCTTGTCGGGCATCTCGGCTGCCAGCCACATCTCGGCGATCAGTCCGTACCAGTAGGCGAGGCCCCATCTCGGCGGGTCGAGCAGGGTCGCGGCCAGGAGATGTTCGGCCTTGGCCGCGGTGCCGGCCGGGTCGTCACCGGTGAGGGCACGGGCCCAGTACCAGTCCAGCCGTATGTAGGCTTCCTGCGCGACGCCGGGACGGTCGGCGCTGGCCGCGACCCACCGCTCGGTCGCGTGCATCGTCCAGGTCGTGTCACCGGCCATCGTGGCGGCCATGGTTTGGTAGCGGGTCCAGCCCGACATCTCAAAGGGGTCTCCCTCGGCCTGGTACACCGTGCCGAGCAGGGACCGTCCCGTCTCGACATCGCCATGCAGCGTGGTGATCACGGCCAGATAACCGACCCACTCATCCTGGATCCGCCAACGTCCGAGGTCGTCGCGGCGTCGAACCGGGACGCCCCCGACCCGGCAGGCAAGGTGGTACATGCTTTCCTGAGCCGGCCCCGGGTGCGGGTCGGCCGAGTTCGCGAGCAGCGAGGCAATGCCGTCCGCAGTGGTACGGCCTACCCAGCTGAAACACTGATACGCCGCACCGATGTCGCCGATGTCCCAGTGGTACAGGCCCCAGGCCTGCCGGCCGTACGCCTGGATGATCGGGTTCGCGGACGCCTGGCCTTGCTCATGCAGCCGGCGAGCCCACACCCCACGGTCTTTCTCGGTGGAGACGTAGGCCCCGGTCATCCGAACGAAGAGAAACTCGGCCTCAGCCGTCTCGCGGCCGAGTCTGCGGGCAAGATATGCGCCCCGTTCCAGCAGATCGAACGTCGAGCCGCCCATTCCCGGGGGCTCGACGGCGAGGAGGTTGAGCAGCGACAGGACGGACAGTTCCAGCTCCAGCAGCCCTGCCGTCCGGGCGATCTGGACGGCCGATTCCAGGTTCCGATAGGCGGCCGCGAACGCGAGCTTGGTCGCCGCGCGGCGACCGGCGCGCGCCAGTGCCTCCGCGGTGCGAACCGGGTCGGCCAGGGGGCCGGCGCCCCGCAGGTGGTAGGCGAGGCGTTCGGCGACGGACTCGTCGTCCGCATGGATGTGTTCGAGGGCGTCGGCGACGCGCAGATGCAGCTGGACGGCCTGCCGCCGCGCAATGGTCTCGGTGACCGACTCGCGGACCAGGTCGTGCGCGAAGCGCCACGAGAACGGGTCTTCCGGCTTGGTCTCCAGGAGACCGAGTGCTTGCAGCGGTTCGAGGCGTTCGAGGCAGTCCGCGACATCGACGCCGATCGCGCGGGCGAGCAGGTCCAGGTCCACGTCGCGGCCGATGACCGCGGCGATGCGCAGCAGGCCGTGAGCGCTGTCGTCGAGACCGGACATCCGATCGCGGACGACGTCTCGCACAGTGGCCGGCACGCCGGCCCGTACTGACGCGCCGCCGTCGCCGAGCGAGCCGCCGTCGCTGAGCGAGCCGCCGTCGCTGAGCAGCCGGGACAGCTCCTGGACGAAGAACGGGTTGCCGGCGGTGCGGGCATGGATGCCGCGGGCGACTTCAGCACCGGGATCGTGGCCGGTCTCGCGGCGGATGAGCTCGGTCACGTCGGTCAAGCCGAGCGGGCCGAGCCGGATCCTGCGGTGGCCGGGCAGCCGGCTGGCCGCGGCCAGGACCCGCGACAGATCAGAGCCGGGCGTGGGTGCTCGATCGCGTAGCGCACCGATGATCACCGTGCCGGCGGGTAGCCGGGCCGTCAGGTGGCCGAACAGCTGGAGCGAGGCGGCGTCGGCCCATTGGAGGTCATCGACGATCAGCAGCGTGGGCCGTTGCGCCGAGGCCTGCCCAACGGCGGTGACGACCTGCTCGAACAGGCGAAACTGGGCACCGCTGTCGGGAATGGCCGGCGCGGCGGCGTAGTCGTCTCGCGATTCCAGGAGGCTGCCGAGCTCACTGGCGAGCCACTTCTCCCGCAGCGGCGCGGGCAGGCTGTCGAGAATCGGGCGGAGCGTCTGTTCCCAGGGCCACATCGACGGTGTTCCGTCGCCTTCCAGGCACGAACCCCAGACGACCAGCGCGCCACGCCGGCTCGCTTCGGTGGCGATCTCTCGTACCAGGCGGGTTTTGCCTACGCCCGGCTCGCCTTCGACGATACGGAGCGCTGGGCGGCCGGTGAACGCCATCTCGACCGATTGCCGCAGTAGGGCGAGTTCCTCGGCCCGGCCGACCAGCCCGGCTGCCGTTCGCGCCGACGCGCCGTCATCCCCACCGTCCGTACGCGCCACGAGCGGCGACGCCGAGGGCTGCGACAGCACTCGCAGGTGTGCGGCTTGCAACTCCGGGCCAGGATCGATACCGAGTTCGTCGGCAAGGCGGGCGCGGACCTCGCGGAACACCGACAGTGCCTCCGCCTGGCGTCCCGCCGCCCCGAGGATGGAGATGAGGCCGGCCTGTACGGGTTCGTGGAACGGCGCCATCGATGCGGCCAGCTGCAACGCCGGCAGCACCCCCGCCGGTCGGCCCAGCGACACCGCCAGTTCGGCTGCTTCGGTGCACGCGGCGTGAAACTCGTCGTCGAGGGCGGCGAAGGTCGGCAGCGCGTTCGATCGGTGCGTGAACCCGTCGCCCGCACGGCCCCGCCAGAGGCCGAGCGCTTCGACATAGCGATCGAGCGCCGTTTCCAGGCGTTGCCGTGCCAGGGCCGCCTTGGCGGTCTCGACGAGTTCCCGGAAGGTGCGGAGGTCCAGGGTGCCGGGGGCGGCGGTGAACTGGTAGGAGCCGCTGCGGTGGTGCAGGTATGAGCCGGATTTACGGGCGGGGGTCGCGGGTTCGAGCAGTCGCCGCAATGCGCCGACGTATTTTTGGATGACGTTGAGCGCGCTGTTGGGGACCTCGTGGTCCCAGACCAGGTCGATCAGCTCACTCGTGCTGACCGGCCTGCCCACCCGGGCCAGAAGCAGGGCCAGCAGATAAGCCTGTTGCCGGGGGCCGGCATCCAGTTCGACACCATCGCGCCACACCCGCAACGGGCCCAGGATCTGAAGGCGTAAGAGAGCGCCACCGGCCGGCTGATCATCGACGCCTGGCCGGACGGGATGAACGGGCAGAGCCACCTCGGCTCCCGGGTGAGTCGACAGATTGCCAGCTAGCCAACCGTCCAAATCATACCGCAGCAGGGCGAAACCTACCGGAGTCCGAGAAGGTCAGGGCGGTCACCGTCTATCGACGTGTTCGGGGGTCAGAGAGATTTGGAACGGAATCCGGCGTTGACGGCGTTCTCCCAAGGTCAGTCGCACACTGCCATTGCGGTCTTCAGGACGTGGTAACGCCGGTTTCCGTTCCATCGCAGCAGTCGGCGGGCACCCGGTGTACCCGGTCTGCCGCCGCAGCGTCAGCGTCGACCAAGGGGTGAGCAACTCGCCCTGGTCTCCTGCCGAACGATACGAGTCCACCTCTGCCGCGCGTTTGTGCTGGTCAGGCAAATGTGTTGGATATTCGGCGGATACTGAGCGAACCCCGAGCCTGCTGAACACAAGATCATCATTCTCCAACGCGCACCAAGAGGTCCGGGCCCTTCGATGGCGATCTTCTGCCAAGCGGAGGCGTCTTTCGCCCAGTGCGGTGCTGCTGATGGCCGGTGGCACGCTCTGACCTGGGCTAGCGACTATCGGATGTACTTCGTGGCAGCTTCGTCAACGACAGGCCGATCCGCGGCGCGGCCCTGGACGCGCTCCTAACCGGCAGCGAGAAAATCACCAAGGTGAGAGCGTCGCCTCCTACGTTGAACGCCTGGCCATCGCAAACCACCTCGCACCGACCCTCCTGCGGGCGCACTTACAGGGGTCACCGGACTTCCGAGGGCGCCCGCAGCTGGACCGACTCGCAGCCGCATGCGGACGCACTCAGGACGTGCTGCGGCGCACCCTTGCCGGATTCCTCTGCGAGAGGTGCGCCGCCCCGCTCCGCCTCGGAGTGCAAGGGAGCAGCTCGCTGGTGTTCGGCCACTTGCCGCCGACTGGCATACCGCCAGCGCCACCCCGAACGTTTCCGACCAGCGCCACAACCGCCGGTCGTGAACTCACGCGAGGCATGCGGAGCTTCTTTCACTTCACCTGCTCCGTCTCGTTGGTGCTCTCGCGATTGCCGCCACGCCGGCCGGACAGCGCGCCGACGATGCGGTCGATGCGATGCTGTCCTGCCTCGCGACGACCCCCGTGGTCTGCCTCGGCTCTGGTGCTCAGACGCGTGCCGAGTATGGGCCTACCGAGAGCGCCGCAAGCAACGTCGCATGCAGAATGCCTGACATGGATCTACGACCGGAGCTGCTTCCCCCGCCCGTCTCCCACGAGCGCCAGGAGCAGCTGGGCAGGGAGATCGACCGGATCGCGGAACTCATGGAAACCGGCAGGCTGACGGAGGCAAGCGAGGCCGTTGCGGCCTTCAACAGGTTTCGGGGCTCAACCGAGCGTCCTGGATGTGCCGGGCGACAGCTCCATGCTTGGGGCTGGAGAGGTTGTACTGGATGTGCGGAACCACGTTGGTGAACACGCAGGCCTGGTCGTGCGGCCGGCCGAAGATGGAGAAATAGTCGGCCGAGTCGCAACGCAGCGGCAGATCCAGGGTCTTCCCCTCCCCCGAGGGCACAGGAAACGCCTCCGACTTGCTGTTGGTGACCAGGTGCCAGCTCGGACGGGTGAGCTTCTCACGGGTTGCGTCGCCGGGATAGGCCGGGGCATGGACGTCCCACCACGTCCACCGGGTGGTGGTGTTCCACCTCTCCCACGTGGTCCTGTCCTCCACCTGGTCGGTCGTGCACAGGTCCGTGTCCCGGCACTTGGGCTGCACCCCGAAGAACTGCTGGCTCGGATCCTCTGTGGCCGTCCAGTTCACGTAGCGGACGGTGGCCGGCACCGGCCGCCAGAACACCCGGATGGACCGCTGGGTGTTGCTGCCCAGAGCCACCATCTCCCAGCGAATCCAGATGCTTCCCTTGTAGACCCACTTGCCTGACTGATCCAGCTTCCCGTACTTGGTCTCGTGCTCGATCTCCTGGCACCACAGGAGCCGGTTGTAGGTCCAGCCCGCCGTGCGCCGCGCCTCGCGCTGGACCAGGCAGTCGTTGGTGTCGGGCTGGGGAGGCGTGGTCGGGAAGTCGGCCGCGGCGGCGAGCAGGCCACTCGTCGGACGGCTCTGCGGGGCCTTGTCGGCGTCGAAGTAGGAGTTGTTGCCGAGTTCTCTGGCCATGCGCAGCGCCTGCTCGTGGGCGTCGGCGTCCGAGGGCGGCGGGGCCGCGGCCACCGCCGTCGCGCTGGTCGAGGCGACCGAACAGGCCGTCGCCGCGAGGAACAGCGCTGCCGGCACGCGGACGGCACGCGACCGGAACAGACGGGATAACCGGCTCATGAGCGGACCCCCGTCCGCTCGGGCACGCCCTTGCGGGTGAGCGTGTTCTCCCAGGGGCACCACGGCAGATTGGGGATCGGGCCGTAGTTGACGCCCCCGGTGACGTGCGTGGCAGGGAAGCTGCCCCACCCATCGGAGTCCCAGGCCTCGTCGGCCAGAGTGTAGAGCCAGATGTCGTTGTACCACTGCTGGACGGGTGGGTTCTCCGGCCCGTGGGCCTGGCAGACGAACCAGCTGTCGCTCGCGTTCAGCCTGCCGATGGGCGTCCACGCGCCTTGGACGTGGTTGTAGACGTCGCCCGTGCGGTAAGCACGGCAATAACGGGTCTGCCAGCGGACCCCCATGGGGTCGACCGCGACCGGTCCCGTCCCCCAGCACCCGTCGGGCGGTTCCGTGGGGGGCGGCGGGGCCGCGGCATTGGCGGGCGATACGGCGAAGACGGCGACGGCCAGCGCGCACAGCGCCGTGACGCTTGTCAGACGCCTGACAACGGACATGGTTCTCCTTCGCTGATGATCAGGGGAAATCCGCTGAATCGTGATGAAGAGAGAGAAGAGCGGTATTCCATGCGATGCCGGTCCGCTGACTGTCCAACCCACGGGCGTTGTTCGGCATCGAGGCTGCGCGGCCGAACAATCAACTCCGAACAGCACCTGACGACCCTGCGCATCCTTGACCAGCGAGGAAGCCATGCGGGCCCACGGCTTGTAGCGCTGAAAGGCTGTTGGAAAGCACGGCAGTGGCGGCGATACGTGTACTGCGACGGCCTCGCCCAGGGGCGTCGAAATTCGGGTGGGGGCGAGGGCGGAGCTCGTGTGGCGTTCGTGGCGAAGGGCGCTGGTGGCGGTGGGTCCATCACGGATGTGTGCGCTGGGCGACCAGGGCAGGGCATTCTGTGAACCTTGCGAAGGTCCGGGGCGTCGGAGGTCACATGGAGGCCATCCCAGGAAGGAGGAGGCGGCGGAACGCATCCAGCGATTCGGGCTGCCGTTGGAGGACGACGTGGAAGAAAAGAATTGATCAGCGGCACGCCGCCTTGGGTGCGGTCAGCCGGAGAAGGTCCCACCGTCGCAAGCAGGCATCAGTGCCCGCCGAAATGGAGTGGCCTGGATCACTGCACGCCTCGTGGACCACGTGCACGGCGCTCTCGCGCTTTTACTCCCCCTGCCGACGGGGCGCCGGACCGGACTCGCGCTCATCAACGCGGAGGCTGTGCCGCTCCGCCGATGACGCCCCGGCTCGGCGGAGCGACCAAACGCACGGGAAATGCCCCAAGCCCACGCCCGCATAGAGCGAGCAAATCATCTCAGAGGTGCTGAAGCGGAGACTGCAGGCGTCGACCGGTGTGAGGATGTTGCGCTCTCGGTCGGTCCGGGGTCTCCGGAATCGCGCGCTGTGGCGGGCGCATGACCTGGGCAGTACCCCTTGGTGACGATCAGCCGTCCACGGGCGGCGGTGTAGGCAGCGGGATGCGTGGCGGGGACCACGCCTTGGCACGTATGGCAGTCCCAGATATGCGCGGCGCCAACCAGAAATGGGTACTCCCATGACCGTGGCCGGCGTCGTGCTGACGCGGCGGCATGACGTCACCGACGGGCAGTAGGCTGGAGCCGCCGGTTCCCGCCGTCTCGGGCCATCACATGCCCGCCGCTGCTGTGGATCACTCCCGTGCTCTACGCGCGCAGCTTGACCACATATCGGTAGCGATCCCCGCGAGCCGCCGAGCGCGTGTACTCCACCGGTCTGCCCGCCCGGTCGTACGTCCATCTCCTGATGACGATCAGCGGACTGCCGAGCGGGACGCCGAGCACGCGGGACTCCCGCTCGTCGGCGGCCTCCGCGTGGATGCTCTCCGTGGCCTCGGCGACCTTGGTGTCGAGGTCCTCGGCGAGCGAGGCGTAGAGCGACTGGCGCCGCGCCAGTGCCTCGGGGTCGATGCGGGAGCCGATGCGGTCGGGAAGCCAGGAGTCGAGCAGCGCGAAGGGCGAGCCCGAGCCGGTCCGCACCCTGCGTACCAGCCAGACGACCTCGGAGGGGAGGAAACCGAGTATCTCCAGCGGAGGGCTCGGGTCGCGGTGGACCTCGACCCCGCTGATGCCCGGTTCCAGCCCCAGGTCGCGCAGCAGTGTGGTGAAGCTGCGCAGGCTGCCGAGCGAGTGGCTGATGCCGATCTCCGCGTTGACGTAGCTGCCCGAGCCTCGGCGCCGGGTGATGAGGTTGGCCGCGGCCAGGCGGTCGAGCGCCACGCGCACCGTGTTCCTGCTGACGCCGTACTCGTCGGTGAGCGCACCCTCGGACGGCAGCCGCTCCCCGGGTTTGTACCGGCCTTCCAGGATCCGTGTACGCAGCGAATCAGCAACGATCTCGTGCGCATGGCGCTTGGTCATGCGGGCCCATCTCCCCTCGCTCGCAAAGCCTGCGCAGACCGAGGTACCAGTGAACGGTTAACGAGCACAACATATACCAACAGGATTCGGATTTGTACCTACAACTCTTGACAGTGTTCGGTACTGATTCCTAGCCTGTTCGACACAGGCGGCACGGGGCGCGCCTTTGGACCTGTCAGTCGTCTCGTCGGGATGCGTTATGCGAAACATCAGAGCCGGGCTCGTAGCAGCCCTGACAGCGGCCGCGCTGGCGGCCTGTTCGACCGTGGGAGGTGCGGCCGGGCCCAGCGCCGCGTCCAGCGGCGGCGGTGGCGGTGGTGGCGGTACGAAGGTCGCCTTCGTCTCCCAGGTGGAGGGCGTCCCCTACTTTTCCGCCTTCAAGCACGGTGCGGAGCAGACGGCGCAGTCGCTCGGCATGTCGTACACCCAGGCCGGACCGGCCACCGCCGACGCGACGGAGCAGGTCCGCATCTTCAACAGCCTCGTCCAGCAGGGCTACGCGGCGATCGCGGTGTCCCCGCTCGACCCCCGCTCGATGAACCCCGCCATCGCGGCGGCGCGGCAGAAGGGCATCGTCGTGGTCACCGCCGACGCCGACGCGCCCGACAGCCAGCGCCAGCTCTTCGTGCAGCAGGCCACCGACGCCGCGCTCGGATCGACAGTCATGGACGAGATCGCCAAGGCGATGGGCGGCAAGGGCAAATACGGCATCGTGTCCGGGGCCGCCGACACGCAGACCTTCAACAGCTGGGTGGCGCAGGCGCGCAAGCGGCAGGAGTCCGCCTACCCGGACCTCCAGCTCGTGGGCGGCGTGCGCTACACCACCGACACCGCGCAGGCGCTCAAGGAGGCGCAGGACCTCATGACCGCGTACCCCGACCTCAAGGGGATCATCGCGGTGCCCTCGACGGCGGTGCCCGGCGTGGCGCAGGCCGTGCAGAACGCCGGCAAGGCCGGCCAGGTCGCGGTCTCCGGCTTCGGCTCGCCCAAGACGGCGCGCACGTTCGTGGAGTCGGGCTCGATGACCTCCACCGTCCTCTGGGACGTGCCGAAGCTGGGAAACCTGACCGTCTGGGCGATGAAGCAGCTCCTGGACAGCAAGGAGATCGCCCCTGAGTCGTCCGTGCCGGGCCTGCAGCAGCCGGTGAAGTACGAAGCAGGCAGCAAGACCCTGGTGCTGGGCCCGCCGATGGTCTTCACCAAGTCGAACATCGCGAAGTTCGATTACTAGGAGCGACGTGCGGACCATCCTCTCGGTCTCCGGCCTGTCCAAGAGCTTCGGAGCCACCGCGGCCCTCACCGACGTCGGCTTCACGCTCGGCGCGGGGGAGCGGCTGGCCGTGCTCGGCGAGAACGGCGCCGGCAAGTCCACCCTGATCAAGCTCATCGCCGGCGTGCACCGCCCGGATGCCGGCGAGATGACCCTGGACGGCGCGCCGCACCGGCCCGCCTCACCCGGCGACGCGCTGGCCGCCGGCGTCAGCATCGTCTACCAGGAGCCGTCGTTCTTCCCGCGCCTGTCCGTGCTGGAGAACCTCTTCGTCGGCCGCGAGCCCCGCGACCGCCTCGGCCAGGTCGACTGGCGCGGGATGCGCAGGCGCGGCGAAGAGCTGTTCAAGCGGCTCGACGTGCCCGTGGCGCTGCTCAGCCGCCGCATGGACGCGCTCAGCCTGGCCGAGCAGCAGCTCGCCCTGATCGCCAGGGCCGTCGACGTCGAGGCCAAGGTGCTGATCCTGGACGAGCCCACCTCGATCCTCACCGACGCCGAGGTCCGCCGGCTCTTCCGCATCGTCGAGCGGCTGTCGGAAGCCGGCGTGGGCATCCTGTACATCACCCACCGCTTCGAGGAGCTGGCGCACGTCGCGGACCGGTTCATCGTGCTGAAGGACGGCCGGCTCGCCGGCGACCTGCCCGCCGCGGCTGCGGACCACGACGCGATTCTGGAGATGATGTCCGGCAGGCCGGTCAACGCCACGATCAGCCGGTCGGCCTCCGATCCGGGCCCCGTCGTGCTGGAGGCCGACCGGATCACGGTGCCCGGCACGCTGTCCGACGTAAGCCTGACCGTGCGCGCGGGCGAGGTCGTCGGCCTGTACGGGCTCGTCGGCGCGGGACGTACCGAGCTGGCGCTGACCGTCTTCGGCATGCTGCGGCCCAGCGCGGGATCGATGCGTGTGGAGGGCCGGCCGTACGTGCCGCGAAGCCCGCGCGACGCCATGGCGCACGGGATCGCCTACCTGCCGGAGGACCGCAAGACGCTGGGCATCTTCCCCGGCATGGACACGCTGAGCAACCTCACGGCCGCCCGGCTGCCCGCCCTGCTGGGCAGGCTCGGCGTCATCCGCCGCGCCCAGGAGCGCGAGCTTGCCGGCGGCTGGGTCCGCAGCCTGCGCATCAAGGCCCCGGCGCTGAGCTTCCCCGTCACCGGGCTGTCCGGCGGACACCAGCAGAAGGTGCTGTTCGCCCGGCAGCTCGCCACCGAGCCCAGGATCCTCATCCTGGACGAGCCGACCCGCGGCATCGACGTGGCCACCAAGACCGACATCCAGCAGCGGCTGGTGGAGGTGGCCCGCGGCGGCACGGCGGTGCTGGTCATCTCCAGCGAGCTACCGGAGCTGCTGGCCGTCTCCGACCGGGTCTACGTCATGCGCGAGGGCCGGATGGCCGCCGAGCTGAGCGGCCAGGACCTGACCGAGGACGGCGTGCTGCGCGCCACCATGGGGGTGAGCAGGTGACCACGACCACCCTCTCCCCCGTGGCTGCCCCCTCGACCCGGACGCTGACCCTGCTGCGCGACGCGCTGCTGCCCATCCTCCTCGTCGTCGAAGTGATCTTCTTCGGCCTCGCCGCCCCCGACTTCCTGTCCGCCGCCAACCTCGCCAACGTGGTCATCAACTCGGCCGACCTCGCGCTGCTGGCGGCGGGCATGACGCTGGTCGTGCTGCTGGCGGGGATCGACGTGTCGGTCGGCCCGATGCTGGGCGTGGTCGCCTGGGTCGGCGCCACCCTGTTCGTCTCCGGGCTGCCGCCGCTGCTCGTGGTACTGGTCTCGGTGCTGCTCGGCGGCGCGCTCGGCGCCGTCAACGCCGGGCTGATCGTCGGCGGGCGGATCTCCCCGATCATCGCCACCCTCGGCACGGCCGCCGTCTTCAAGACCGTGCTGTTCCTCCTGTGGGACAGCACCGACGTGTTCGCCGGTCCTGTCGTGTCCCTGCTCGGGTCCGCCCGGGCCGGCGGCGTCCCCCTGGTGGGCCTGGTCGTCCTGGCGGTGTTCGGGATCTTCACCTACGTCCTGCGGCGCCGCGTGTTCGGCCGGCGGCTGTTCGCCATCGGCAACGACGCGGAGGGCGCCCGGCTGCTCGGCGTGCCTGTCGCTCGCACCTCGTTCGCCGCGTACGTGCTCGTCGGAGCCCTCGTCGGCGTCGCGGCGCTGATCTACGTGGGCAGGGTGGGCGTCGTCCAGGCCACGGCCGGCCAGGAGCTGACCCTGTCCGCCATCGCCGCCGTGGTCGTCGGCGGCACCAGCATTTTGGGCGGCGAGGGCGGCGTGCTGCGCACGCTCGGCGGCCTGGTCTTCATCGCGCTGCTGCAGAACGGCGTCGTGCTGATGGGCGTGCCGCCGCTGTGGAACGGCGTGCTCGTGGGGGTGGCGGTCGCCCTCGCGGTGGCCTTCGACGTCCTGACCCGGCGCACCCTCGACAAGCGGATCGGAGCGCGGAAATGACAACGGAAGCCCTGACCAGGCGATCGGTCCGGGATCGCGTGGGCGACCGCAGGGTGTTCCTCGCCGTGCTCGTCGTCGCGCTCGGCGTGGTGATGAGCCTGCTGTCGCCGTACTTCCTGCAGATAGGCAATCTCCTGGCGATGACGCAGTACGGCGCGGTCATCGGCCTGCTGGCGCTCGGCCAGGCGTTCGTCATCCTCGGCGGCCGGGGCGGCATCGACCTGTCCGTCGGGTCCGTGCTGAGCCTGTCCGGGATCGTCATGGGGCTGCTCGCCCAGAACCTCGGGCTCAGCCCGTGGCTGGCGGCGGTGGCGGCCGTGGTCTTCGGCGCGCTGCTCGGCTCGGTCAACGGCCTCATGGTCGCCCGGCTGGGCCTGCCGCCGCTGATCGTCACGCTGAGCACGCTCTTCCTGTACGGCGCGCTCGCCCAGGTGCTGACAGAGGGCGGCCAGCTCGGCGGGTTCGACAGGGAGGGCTTCGCGGCGCTCGGGCAGAGCGCGATCCTCGGCGTACCCACCCAGGTCCTGCTGATCCTGGCGCCGATGTTCGCGCTGGGGATCTGGGCGCAGAACCGCACCGCGTTCGGCCGCCGCCTGCACCAGGTCGGCACCAGCGACAGGGCCGCCGGCCTGGCCGGGATCGACGTGAACGGGCTCAGGTTCCGCCTCTACTGCCTGTCCGGCGCGCTGGCCGCGCTCGGCGCCGTGGTGACGAACGCCTGGCTGCTCACCGCCCGGCCCAGCGCGGGCACCGGCATGGAGCTCCAGGCGATCACCATCGCGGTGCTCGGCGGCATCGACATCTTCGGCGGGCGCGGCCACCTCAGCGGCGTCCTGCTGGCGCTCGGCGTCGTGGTGGTCCTGTCCTGGGGGCTGCAGCTGGCCCAGGTCGGCAACTCCGTACAGACCGGCATCCTCGGCCTGGTCCTCATCGGCGCGGCCCTGCTGAACAACCTGATCAGCAGGAAGGCCGCCGGATGACCAGCGCAGCTGTCCCGTCCGTCGACGTGCTGGCGGTGGGTGACGCCAGCGTCGACTACTTCGTACGGGTGCCGCACATCGCCACGGCCGACGACAAGGCGATCGGGCGGCTGGTGGGCGTGTACGGCGGTGGCATGAGCGCCAACCTGGCCGCCGCCGCGAGGTTCGCAGGAGCGCGCGCCGCCCTGGCCACCGCAGTCGGCTCCGACGAACCAGGCCGCCAGGCCCTGGACCGGCTCGCGGTCCAGGGAGTGGACGTCTCCGCCAGCATCACCGTCCCCGGCGAGCACACCTGGTTCTGCGTGATCCAGCTCGACGACACCGGCGAGAAGTCGCTCGTAGGCGCCGTGACCGAGGTGAAGATCCCCGCCGCCGACCAGATCTCCGACGACCTGCTCCGTACCGCTCGGGTCGTCGCGCCGCTGGCGGACGACCTGGACTGGGCGACCGGCCTGGCCGCGCGCGCCCGCGCGAGCGGCGCCAGGGTGGCCGTGGATCTGGAACCCGGCGCCGTCGCCGGGCGGTGGCACCAGGTGCGTGCCCTCGCCCGCCACAGCGACCTCGTCTTCTGCAACCAGGGCACGGTCCAGGTGCTGGCGGACGGCGACCCCGCGCGCTGCGCCGAGCTGCTCATCTCCGCCGGCGCCGGCGTCGTCGTGGCGACCGGCGGGCGGAGCGGCGCCGCGTGCCACAGCAGGGAGGAGAGCTGGACCGCGCGCGGGCCGGAGATCGACGTCGTGGACACCACCGGAGCGGGGGACGCGCTGGCCGGCGCGTTTACCGGGTCATGGATCCTCGGCCACTCCCTCGCCGACAGCCTGCGCGCCGGCGTCGCCACCGCTTCCCTGTGCGTCAGCCACCTAGGCTCGCGCGCCTACCTCGATGCCGGCACCGGCATCGAGACCTACGCGCGGAACGTCACCCTCGACCCCGCGCCCCGTCTACAAGGAATCCGATGACCACACTTCTGGACCGCATCCACGGCAGCCTGGCCGCCGCCTGCATCGCCGACGCGCTCGGCGCCCCCACCGAGGAACGCTCCATCCCGGAGATCCGGCAACTGTTCGGCCGGCGCGTGGAGAGCTTCCACGCGCCGCTGCCCGACGCGCCGTACGCCGTCGGGCGCAAGCCCGCGCAGATCACCGACGACTCCAGCCAGATGCTGCTGCTGGCCGAGGCGCTCATCGAGCACGGCGGCGAGATCACCCCTGAGGTCATGGCCGACCTGCTCATCGGCTGGTCCGGCAACCCCGACTACTTCCCCCACTTCGCCGGCCCCACCACGCGCCGGGCCATCGAACGCCTCAAGGCCGGTGACGACCCCTGGGACGTGGGCAAGGCCGGGCGCATCATGAGCGAGGGCGCCAGCAACGGCGGCGCCATGCGGGTCGCGCCCGCCGGCCTGGTGCATCCCGGCGACGTCGAGGGCGCCGTCCGCGCCGCGCACCTGACGTGCGTGCCCAGCCACCACACGAACATCGGCGTCGCCGGCGCCGCGGCCATCGCCGCCGCCACCGCGGCCGCCTGCGTGGACGGCGCCGACCTGTTCGAGGTCGTACGGGCGGCCCGGTACGGCGCCGAACTGGGCGAGCGGTTGGGGTCCGAGCAGGGCAGGCACGTCCCCGGGCCCTCGGTCGCCCAGCGGATCGACCTCGCCGTCACGCTCGCCGTCCAGTCCCGCGACCTGGACGACGCCATCGAGCGGATCGCCGCCGTCATCGGCACCGGCCTGCCCGCCGCCGAGGCGTGCCCGGCGGCCATCGGGC
>NZ_JBSFTC010000253.1:0-16524 GCF_053590415.1 Nonomuraea sp. NPDC003201 | reverse complement strand
CGCGCGTACCGCCTGCTCGGCGTGGCCCTCGCCGACGCCGAGCAGGACGGGTACGGCGCGCGCCAGCCGTACCGCGCGGACGAACTCCACCGCGTCTATGACCGGCAGCGTGGCCGAGACGAGCACCACGTCAGGCTGCAGGGCTCCCGCCTGGAGAAGGCCCTGAGCCCCGTCGGGCGTGCCTGTGACGGACACGCCCTCCCGTTCGAGCGCCGTGGCGAGGTCTTCCACGACCGCGCCGTCGGGGTCGGCGATGAGCAGTACGGGCTTCGTCCGCGCGTCCCCGAACACCGTGGATGCCGCCTGCTGTTGGGTCATCAGCCGAAGCGCCCCGTGATGTAATCCTCTGTTGCCTTCTGGGACGGGTTGGTGAACATGCGGGACGTCTCGTCCATCTCGATCACCTTGCCGGGCTTGCCCTGCTCGGCGAGGTTGAAGAACGCGGTCCTGTCGCTGACCCGGGCGGCCTGCTGCATGTTGTGGGTGACGATGACGATCGTGTACTCGTCCTTGAGCTTGGCCATCAGGTCCTCGATGGCCAGCGTGGAGATCGGGTCGAGCGCCGAGCACGGCTCGTCCATCAGCAGGACCTGCGGCTTGACCGCGATGGCCCGGGCGATGCAGAGACGCTGCTGCTGACCGCCCGACAGGCCGGCGCCCGGCTTGTTCAGGCGGTCCTTGACCTCGTTCCAGAGGTTGGCGCCCTTGAGCGACTCCTCCACGATCCCGTCGAGCTGCGACTTGCCGATCCGGCCGTTGAGCTTGAGGCCGGCGGCCACGTTCTCGTAGATCGACATCGTCGGGAACGGGTTGGGGCGCTGGAAGACCATGCCGATCATCCGGCGTACCGAGACGGGCGCGACGGTGGGGGCGTACAGGTCCTCGCCGTCGAGCAGGACCTTGCCATCCACCCGGGCGCCCGGGATCACTTCGTGCATGCGGTTGAGCGTGCGCAGGAACGTCGACTTGCCGCACCCGGACGGGCCGATGAACGCGGTGATCGAACGGGGTTCGATGGTCATCGACACGTCCTCGATCGCTTTGTGCGACCCGTAGTACGCGTCGAGACCCGAGACCTGGATCTGCTTGGACATTTCGGCGGTTACCCCCTATCGGCCCCTGGCGGGCGCACGCCACCAGGCGATCAGGCGCGCCACCAGGTTGAGCAGCATGACGATCAGGATGAGCGTGAGGGCGCCGGTCCACGCCCGGTCGATGGCGGTGTCGTTCGGGCGGGCCGCCTGGTCGAACACGAAGAGCGGCAGGCCCATCTGCGGTCCGGTGAACGGATCGTTGTTGATGGAGTTGGTGAAGAACACCGTCATCAGCAGCGGCGCGGTCTCGCCGGCGACGCGGGCCACGGCCAGCATGACGCCGGTCACGATGCCGGTGAGCGCCGTCGGCAGCACGACCTTCATGATCGTGCGCCACTTGGCCACACCCAGCGCGTACGAGGCCTCTCGCAGGTCGTTGGGCACCAGCCGGAGCATTTCCTCGGCCGATCTGACCACGGTCGGCATCATCAGGATCGACAGCGCGAGCGCGCCGGCCCAGCCGGAGAACTGGAAGCCCAGGACGAGGATCCAGAACGCGAAGACGAACAGACCGGAGACGACCGAGGGGATGCCGGTCATGACGTCCACGAAGAAGCTGATCGACCGGCTCAGCCGGCCGCCGTTGCCGTACTCGACCAGGTAGATCGCGGTGAGCAGGCCGATGGGGACCGAGACGGCCGAGGCGAGCAGGACCTGCTCCAGCGTTCCGATGATCGCGTGGTACGCGCCGCCGCCCGCGTCACGGGCGCCGATGCCGCGCATCGAGTGGGTCAGGAACTCGAGGTCGAAGCGGGCCAGGCCGTTGGAGATGACCAGCCAGAGCACCGAGATGAGCGGCACGACGGCAAGCCCGAACGCCAGGTAGACCAGGCCCTGGACGATCTTGTCCTTGACCCGGCGGCTGGTCGAGATGTGCTGGATTGCTGTCATGCGCCGGCCCTCGAGTACTCCTTGCGGCGGTTGATGATCAGGCGCGCTCCCATGTTCACCAGCAGGGTGATGACGAACAGCACCAGACCGGAGGCGATCAGCGCCCCGCGGCCGATCTGGGTCGCCTCGCCGAAGCCGTTGGCGATGTTCGCCGCGATGCTGTTGGCGTGGGGCGTCAGGATCTCGAAAGTGATGTCGAAGGTCGCGGGGAAGATCAGCGCGACCGCGATGGTCTCGCCCATGGCGCGGCCGAGGCCGAGCATGGCGGCGCTGATGACGCCCGGGCGGCCGAACGGCAGCACGGCCATCCTGATCATCTCCCAGCGGGTGGCGCCGAGCGCCAGGGCCGCCTCTTCGTTCATCTTCGGCGCCTGGAGGAACACCTCACGCGAGATCGCCGCGATGATCGGCAGGATCATGATCGCCAGCACGATCGAGCCCGCGAGCATGGTCTTGCCGCCGATGGCGCCCTCTCCGGCGAACAGCGGGAACCAGCCGAAGGTCTCGTTGAGCCACTGGGACGGCTCTCGGATCAGCGGCACCAGGAACGCCAGGCCCCACAGGCCGTAGACCACACTGGGCACGGCGGCGAGCAGGTCGACCAGGTAGCCGAGCCCCGAGGCCAGGCGGCGGGGCGCGTAGTGGGAGATGAACAGCGCGACGCCGACCGCGATCGGGGTGGCGATGACGAGCGCGAGTGTCGAGCTGAGGACGGTCCCGAACGCCAGGGCGGCGATGCCGAACACCTTCTGGCCGTTGGGGTCCCAGGTCAGCTCGGTGAAGAAGGACGCCTTGTTCGCCTGCAGGGCGGGGATCGCCTCGCTGATGAGGAACACGGCGATGGCCGCCATGATCGCCAGCAGGAGGACGCCCGCCGCCGTGGAGAGGAAGCGGAAGGGGCCTTCACCATGGCTGCGCCGCGAGGCGGACCGGCTCATGGCCGGTCCGCCGTCACGGGTCTTCAGATCGTTGGCCATCGGTGGCTAGGAGATCGCCTCGACAGCGGTGCGGACCTTGGTGAGCAGGTCGCCGGCCAGCGGGGCGTAGCCCAGCTCCTTCAGAGCCGCCTGACCCTCGTCACTGGCGGTGTAGGTGAGGAAGCCCTTGACCAGCTTCGTCTCCTCCGCCGACAGGCCCTTCTCGCAGGTGATCTCGTAGGTCACCAGGACGATCGGGTAGGCGCCCGGGGTCTTGGTGGCGTAGTCGATCGACAGGGCGAGGTCGTTGCCGGTGCCCTTGATCGTGGCGGTCTCGATCGTCTTCGCCGCGCTCTCGGGGGTGAGCTCGACGAACTCGTTGGCGCCGTTGGAGACCTTGGCCTTCTGCAGCGACGAGTTCTCGGCGTAGGAGAGCTCGACGTAGCTGATCGCGCCCTCGGTGTCCTTCACGGAGGAGGCGATGCCGTCGGAGCCCTTGGCGCCCTGGCCCTTGGCCTCGGCGGGCCACGCCTTGGCGGGCTCGTAGGCCCAGCCGGCGGTGGCCTTGAGGAACTTGGTGAAGTTGTCGCTGGTGCCCGACTCGTCCGAGCGGTGGAACGCCTGGATCGGGGTGGAGGGCAGCTTGGCGCTGGGGTTGTCGGCCTTGATCGCGGCGTCGTCCCACTTGGTGATCTTGCTGTCGAAGATGCCGCCGAGGGTCTTCGGCGACAGCTGCAGGCCCTCGACGCCGGGCAGGTTGTAGACCACCGCGATGGGGCCGGTCACCATCGGGATGTTGATGGCCTTGCCGGTCTTGCAGCGGGCGTCGGCCTGCGCGGGCTGGTCATCCTTCAGCGCCGAGTCGGAGCCGGCGAAGGCCACCGTGCCCTGGATGAACGCCTGCACACCCGCGCCGGAGCCGCTGGGCTGGTAGTTGAGGGTGACACCGGGGTTCGTGGCCGTGAAGTTCTTCGTCCACTCGGTGATCGCGTTGGCCTGGGCAGAGGAGCCCGCGGCGTTGATCGTACCGCTCAGACCATTGTCATTGCCCGCGGCGGGTGCACTGGCGGAAGTCGTGCTGCCAGCGGGGGCATTGTTGTCTGTGCCGCACGCAGCGAGGGAGAGCGCGCCGACAACGGCTACGGCGGCGAGCCGGCCTGCATACTTCACGGTTGGGTTCCTCCCACTTGGTCCTTAGTCGCTAAGAAAGCTATGCACCGAAGGTGACTGCAGCCCCCTGACAAGGGTGAACGTTCGGTGAACGGGCCCGGTCGCCCCCATGATGGGAGTTATGACTTATCGCGTATGCCTGGTGTGCATGGGCAACATCTGCCGATCCCCCATGGCGGAGGTGGTGCTCCGCCAGACGCTCGCCGAGCGCGGGCTGGGCGACCGCGTCACTGTGGAGAGCGCCGGAACCGGCGGCTGGCACGCCGGGGACCCCATGGACGAGCGGGCGCTGGCCATCCTCGGGCAGCACGGCTATGACGGCTCGGCGCACCGGGCCCGGCAGTTCACCAAGGACTGGTTCGACCGGTACGACCTGGTGCTGGCCATGGACCAGGACAACCTCGCCAATCTGCGGCGGATGGCGCCGGTGGGGGCGGAGGTGCGGCTGTTCCGGTCGTTCGATCCCGCGGCGGAGGAGGGGGCCGAGGTGCCCGATCCGTACTACGGGGGCCGCGAGGGGTTCGAGGAGGTGCTCGCGCTGGTCGAGTCGGCTTCCGAGGGCCTGGCCAAGCACATCGCCGATGAGATCGGCTGAAGAGCTCGGCTCGTCGCACGGCCGGCGACTGCTGAAGGGCGTGCTGGACGACGGGCGCGAGGTGTTCGCCAAGACCGGAGCCGCCTCCGAGGTGTTCGCCTCGGAGGCGGCCGGGCTGCGGTGGCTGGGGGAGGTCACCGTGGTGCCCGAGGTGGTGGAGGTGGGGCCCGATCGGCTGGTGTTGTCATGGGTACGGGAGGAGGCGCCCAGCGCGGCGGCGGCCGAGCGGTTCGGGCGTTCGCTGGCCCGGCTGCACCGGGCGGGGGCGGCCGGCTTCGGCGCGCCGTGGCCGGGGTTCATCGCCGAGCTGCCGATGGACAACTCGCCCTGCCCGGACTGGCCCGGCTTCTACGCCTCCCGGCGGGTGCTGCCTTTCCTGCGGCAGGCGCGGCTGCCTGCTTCTGACGCGGCGCTGGTCGAGCGGGCGGTGGAGAGGTTCGCCGAGGTGGCGGGGCCTGCGGAGCCGCCGGCGCGGATCCATGGGGACCTGTGGAGCGGGAACGTGCTGTGGTCGGGCGGGTCGGGCGTGCTGATCGATCCGGCGGCCCATGGCGGGCATCGGGAGACCGATCTGGCCATGCTGGCACTGTTCGGGCTGCCGTACCTCGATCGGGTGCTGGGGGCCTACCAGGAGGAGTTTCCGCCGGCGGAGGGGTGGCGGGAGCGGGTGCCGCTGCACCAGCTGCATCCGCTGCTCGTTCATGTGGTGTTGTTCGGCGGGTCCTATCGTGACGGGCTGATGAACGCGGTCCGGGCCGTGCTCGCGCTCTAGCCGCTCTTGCGCCTGCGGTAGGCGCGTTGCTGGCAGGCGCGGGAGCAGTAGACGCGGGGGCGGCCGGACGGCGCCGGCTCCAGCGGGGTGCCGCACTCGGGGCATTCTGAGCTTTCATCACGACTTTCGTCACGCTGTCGGATGAGGGCCTCGACGCCGTCGAGCTGGCGGCGCAGGCCGAACTCGAACGAGTCCTCGGGGTGGTCCCAGCCGCCCTCCGTCCAGAGGCGGGAAAGGGTGGGGAAACTGTTGAGGCGCTCGTAGAGGGCGTCGCGGCTGCCCCACCAGTCCTGCTCGGACACGCCGCTGCGGCGCTCCTCGCGCCGGGTCTCGACCAGGATCAGCGCCTCGGCGTCCACGAACCGGCCCAGCATGCCCACGACGGCGATCGCCTCGGAAGGGCGCAGGCCGGTGCCGGTGAGGGTGCTCAGCGTGTGCTCGTAGTAGGCGATGGCGTTGGGGCCGGGGAGGTGGCGGGTGCCGCGTACCTCGGCCACCCAGGGGTGCCGCCGGCGCAGTTGCCAGCCCTGCCTGGCCGCGGCCTCCAGTCGCACCCGCCACCCCTGCCCTGTCTCGGGCTCCTCGGGGGTGCTCGCCTGTTCGCTGTAGGCCTCGTCGACCATCAGGTCCACGAGCTGGTCGCGGCCGGGGACGTGGCGGTAGAGGGACATCGTCGTGAACCCGAGCCGGTCGGCGACCTTGCGCATCGACAGGCCCTCCAGGCCCTCCGCGTCGGCGATCTCGATGGCGGCCCGCACGATCCTGCCCAGGCTCAGGCCGGGTCGCGGCTCGCGATCCTCCTCCCGCCAGAGCAGTTCGACTTCGGGGTCGGTTGTCATGTCGCCTCCTCCTGTTTATGGTGTCTACTACGTGTACGGCATAAACAGCAAAGGCGGTCTGTGATGTTCCACTTCCACGTCGCACCCTCGGGCGACGACTCGGGTCCCGGCTCGGCCGACCACCCGTTCGCCACCCTCGAACGCGCGCGCTCCGCGGCCCGCGAGGCGGCCGGCGGCGCCGTCGTACACCTCCGGGGCGGGACCCACGTGCTGACGGAGCCGTTCTCGCTCGGCGGGGCCGACTCCGGGACGGTCTACCAGGCGTACGGCTACGGCACTCCCGAGCAGGAGGAGGCGGTGGTGAGCGGCGGCCGGCCGATCACGGGCTGGCAGGTGCGCGACGGCGTCTGGACGGCGGAAACCGGCGACCTCGACACCCGCCAGCTCTACGTGGACGACCGCCGGGCCGAGCGCGCCTGGATCCCCGGCCTGCCCGGCGACGCTCGGGCGACCGCCACCGGTTACGTCACGGACGAGCCGCTCGGGTGGCGGAGCCCGGGGGACGTCGAGTTCGTCCACCGGGGCGTCTACCCGTGGACCGAGGCGCGCTGCTGGGTGGCGTCGGTGTCCGGGGACACGGTGGTCACGATGGCGCAGCCGGCGTTCGGGTGGGCCGCCGAGCTGTACAACTCGGTCTGGGCGGGGCAGACGTCGAGCGGTCCGGGGCTGCCGACCAGGGTCGAGAACGACCCGAGCTTCCTGCGCGAGCCCGGAACCTTCGTGCTCGACCGCTCGCGGCCCGGGCGCCACGTGCTGCTCTACCTGCCCCTCCCCGACGAGGATCCCGCTCGTACACGGGTGGTGGCGCCGGTCCTGGAGACGCTGGTGAGCGTGGTGGGGGCGCGGGACGTGGCGTTCAGGGGGCTGGTGTTCGCGGACGCGACGTGGCTGCGGCCGAGCCGCCCGGAGGGGTTCCTGCACTATCACGGGAACGGCTACTACGAGGGCGGCGGTGTCGAGACGGCGGTGCTCGGCGAGGGTGCGTCCGTGACGTATCCGACCGCGTCCGTGACGATTCCCGCGTGCGTGACGTTCGAGGACGCGGTCGGGGCGGAGATCGAGGGCTGCCGGTTCACCCGGCTCGGGGCGACGGGGCTGGGGGTTTCCGGCGGCGCCGAGGTCGTGGTGCGGACCTGCGACTTCGACACCCTGTCGGGCGGCGGCATCGTGATGTCCGGGACGCGGAACGCCGCTGTCGAGGACAACAGGGTTCACCACATCGGGCTCGAATACAGCGGCTCACCGGGGATCGGCGTGACGGGCACGTACGGATGCGTCGTCGCCAACAACGAGGTCAGGGACGTCCCGCACTGCGGCATCACCGTCGGCCCCGGTGAGGGGACCCAGGTCCTGCGCAACCTCACCGTGGACACCATGGGGACGCTGGCCGACGGGGGCGGCATCTACCTGTCCGGGGTGCAGGGCGACTCGGCTGACAACCAGGCCCTGGTCCAGGGGAACGTCATCAAGGACACGCGGACGCCGTACAACTTCGGGCTCTACACCGACTACGGCGCCTCGTGGGTGACGGTCGAAGGGAACGTCGTCATGCGGGCCGACAACACCTCCGTCCTGGAGGTCGGGCCGCCGCTGGAGAACGTGATCTACCGGGGCAACTTCTGGGACGCCGACCCCATCGGCCACGACAACCCGCCGAGCGGGGTCCGTTACGAGGACAACGTGACGATCAAGGACGGGGCCGCGCTGGACGCCGCCACCGCCGCCATCCAGTCCCGGGCGGGACTCAGGAGATGATGGAGGTGCCGTTGAGGCGGTCGATCACCTCGGTGTGCAGGATGCCGTTCGTGCAGACCAGGCTGCCGCCCTCCAGGCCCTTCACGCCGGAGACGTCGGTCCACTTGCCGCCGGCCTCCTCGACGATCACGGTGAGCGCCGCCATGTCCCACGGCGACAGCTCGGGCTCGGCCGACAGGTCCACCGATCCCTCGGCGACCATCATGTGCGACCAGAAGTCCCCATAGGCCCGGGTGCGCCAGCAGGCTCGGCTGAGGTCGAGGAAGTTGTCGAGCTTGCCCGTCTTCTCCCATCCGCCGAAGCTGGAGTACGAGAACGACGCGTCCTCCAGGCTCGACACGGAGGACACCTGCATCCGGGACGCCTTCGTCAGGCTCTTGCCGGTCCACGCGCCGCCCTCGGTCGCCGCCCACCACCGGCGGCCCAGCGCGGGGGCCGACACCAGGCCGACGACGACCCTGCCGTACTCCATGAGCGCGATCAGGGTCGCCCAGACGGGGACGCCGCGCACGTAGTTCTTCGTGCCGTCGATGGGGTCGATGATCCAGGAACGGGCGCCCCAGCCGGTCTTCCCGAACTCCTCGCCCACCACGGCGTCGCGCGGCCTGGCGCGGCGCAGCGTACCCCGGATGGCCTCCTCCACGGTGCGGTCGGCATCGCTGACCGGCGTCAGATCGGGCTTGGTGTCGACCTTGAGATCGACCGCCTTGAACCGCCGCATGGTCAGGTCATCGGCGGCGTCCGCCATGACGTGGGCCAGCCGGAGATCATCGTTGTAACCCTGCACGGTCGCCCACGCTACCGTGTCCGCCATACAGAACATCAGTCACCAACGCCCCTTTTCTGGTAACGGTGTCCATCTCGCGCGTGTCGCCACCACCCAGAACGACGGAACGGCGCGGGGTGAGGCGCCCGCCGGGCTGGGGCGGGGCTGGCCGGCGGTGGGTGGTGGGACCACGGCGCAGTGTCGGGGCGCGGCGACGGTGCGGCGGTGGTGCGGCGACGGTGTGGCGACGGTGTGGCGGTGCGACACGGTGTGGCGGTGCGGCGGCGTGCGGCAGGACGGCGGCGATGGCGCGGCGGTGTGGAGCGCGATGATGCGGTGCGGGGCGGTGGCGCGCTCTTGGCGAACGGCGTGGCCGTCCCATGGAGGACAGGCAGTCAGGGCCGGATTCGGGTGAGCCATCGCCTGCCGCGCGCTGCGCCGGATGAGCGCGCGCCGGCCGTCGCTGTGCGCCCGCAGCCGATGTCGAGCACGCGATCGGCGGTCCGGACGTCAGCGGCCGCACGTTGTAGCGCCCCAGCCCGGCGTCGTGGTGGAGCGGTTCAATCGCCGCCCGGATTCGCTGGGCCGTCGCGGAGTACACCGCGCACCGTGTCGAGCCGTACACCCGGGTCGAACTCCGTCAGCCACCAGGTCGCGCCAGCGGCGGCATACGGCAGTGGGTCGACGCCGGAGGGCAGGCTGATGGCGATGTCGTACGAGGCCATCTCGCCATGTCGCAGTTCGGTGAGGGTGCCGACGACCTCGGCGAGCTGGTCCGGGTGCTCCAGATTGATCGGAAAGAAGCCGTCGAGCCGGGCCGCCCGGCGGATCGGCTCGACGTTGCCGGGGAATCCGGCGGCCCACACCGGCACACCGGGCCGCTGAACCGGCCGCGGCAGGAACGTGATGTCGTCGACGGTGTATGTCTCGCCGCGATGGCGCACCGGCTCGCCGGACCAGGCGGCGGCCAGGATCGCCAAGGACTCGTCGAGCATCCGCCCCCGCTGCCGGTCGTCGAGCTGCTCGCCGGTCTTGGACAGCTCGCCGCCGAACCGGTCGCTTCCGAGACCGACACCGAGGGTGAGACGGCCGTCGCTCAGCTGATCCAGTGTCGCGGTCTCCCGCGCCACCTTGGCCGGCCGCCGACGGGCGAGCGTCGACACCATCGGGCCGAGCCGCAGCCGCTCGGTCGCGGTCGCGATCGCCGCCAGCGTGATCCACGAGTCGGCGACCTGCTGGACCGGCGCCCGCCAGGACAGGTGATCCCACACGAAGCAGCCGTCCCACCCGGCTTCCTCTGCTTCGGCGGCCAGGTTCGCCACCGCCCGCGGGTCGGCGAGCTCGTCGAAGAGCGGCAGCCAGAGTGCCGATCGCAGCCGGTTCACGGGCGCTCTCCTTCGGAGACCGAAAGGATCTCTGCAATCGCGATGTCCCAGAGCTCCGGCGGCGGCATCTGGTGCCCCATGCCTTCGAGGGGGACGAGCCGTGCTTGCGGGATCTCCTGTGCCAGCGCCTCGCCGTGCCCGTATGGGAGCAGCGGGTCCGCGGTGCCGTGCAATACCAGCGTGGGCACCGCGATCTCACCGAGGCGGGCGCGGACGGGCTCGCCGCCGGCGAGCTGCCAGTGGTTCTGCGCCGACGCCGGGGACGGGCTGCGGTCCCAGACACGGCCGACGACGCGGCGCAGCCGCTCCTCCTCGACGGGGATGGCGCCCGCGAAGGTGCGCTCACCCTCGATGTAGTACGCGATGACGGCCTCGCGGTCGGACCAGTCGGGCGCCTCGTCACCGCCCTCGGCGAACCGCTTCGCCAGCTCGGCGCTCATCGGCGGCAGGTCAGGGCGAGTGGGGTCGCCGGGCCCGCCCGGGCTGGTGGCGATGAGCGTCAGGGAGGCGACCCGGCCGGGGTGGTGCACCGCCAGGTGCTGGGCGATGCCGCCGCCCATGGAGACGCCGACTATGTGGGCGGCCGCGATGCCGAGTTCGTCGAGCAGGCCGACGGCGTCGTCGAGCAGGGCGTCGCTTCCGTACGGCGGTGCGCCGGGCGGGAAGGTTGTGGAGCGGCCCGTGTCCCGGGTGTCGTACCGGATGACGTGCCGCCCGCCGGCGGCGAGGCGCTCGCAGAACTCATCGTCCCACCAGTCCATCGACGCCTCGGCGCCGCCGATGAGCAGCAGGGCGGGTGCGGCAGGGTCGCCGAATGTCTGAGCGCAGAGCTCTACGCCGTTGATTTTAAGGAGTTGCTCGGGGTGATCTTGATGACCGTTCATGTCCGGCACGCTAAGCCTCGCGGCCCCATCGCGAAAAGCCATGATTTCCGATTGAATCAATCGCTTACAGCGATATAGCCGCTGCCGCTGAGCCCTTCCACGCGGCGAGAGTCGCGCTCTCCCGCGACTCGTCCGATGTCACATCTGGCCGGCCAGCTCAGTGGCGGCTTCGACGGCGATGTCGATGGCTCGGGCCGCGAGGGGCGACTGGGTGCGCCCGGCCGGCCAGTACAGATACCACGTGCAGGCGGGCGACGGCCGCAGTCGATGGATGCTGAGCTGGTCGTCGGACCAGACATCGGAGCCCTGGAGGGCGAGCCAGGGCAACACCGCTGAGCCCAGGCCCACCCGTACCATCGACACGACGGTGTCGTGACCGGCCGTTCGGAACACGATCCGCGGCCGGGCGCCCGCGCCGGCGAGCTCCCGTTCCAGCCATCTTTGGTGGACGGTGGGCGGCCAGGCGACCATGGGAGCGTCGTCGAGCAGCTTCACCGGGACCGGACCATCGGGGAACGCACCTGCGCCGGCCACCAGGAGGTACGGCTCGTCGAACAGCTCGACGTGCTCGACGTCGCCGTCGATCCGATCGTAGTGGAACAACAGGTCAAGATCTCCGATCCTCGGATCCTCCGGTCCCACCTCCGACAGCCGGATGTCGCAGCCGGGGTGCTCGCTCAGCAGCCGGCGCACGACGGCCGGCAGGATCAGCTTGGTCGCGCCCTGGAAGGTGCCGATGTCGATCCGGCCGTTACCCGCCTTGAAGCGATCGACGGCGTCGGCCAGCGCCTCCGACTTCGTGAGCAGATCGCGCCCGTGGGCCAGGACCACCTCGCCAAGGGGAGTGGTCCGTACCGGCCTGGGACCTCCGGGCCGGTCGAAGACGGCGCCGCCGACGGCCTTCTCCAGTGCGGCGATCTGCTGGCTTACCGACGACTGGGTGTAGCCGAGGCGAACCGCCGCTCGGCCGAACGTTCCCTCCTCGGCGATAGCGGCCATCGTCCTCAGGTGGCGCAGCTCAACGTCAGCCATAACGTCAGAGTATCGCGAATCGCGATTGATTTGATCGGAAGTAATCGCTTTTCTTGATGTCCTAGGTGATCTTAGTGTCATCGGCATGACGACCTACGACACACCCGCTCCGACCGCGATACCGCTGGGCCGCCGGCTGTCCCGCCTGCGATTGGACCTGCCCAGCCTGGTCTGGTCCCTGGCGGCGACTCATTTCGTGAGCCGCGCCGGCGGAGTCGCGCAGTCGTTCCTCGTGCTCTATCTGACGCAGGAGCAAGGGCTGACGCCGACGACCGCCGGCGCGGTGGTGGCGGCGACGGGAGCCGGAGGCATCGGATCCCAGGTGCTCGGCGGCTGGCTGGGCGACCGGATCGGACGACGCCACACCATGCTGGTGGGGTTCCTGGGAACCGCCGTGACGCTTGTCGCGCTCGGCTCGGCCGACACGGTGCCGGTGATCTGGGCGGCGGCACTCGGTGTCGGGCTGATGGCGGACCTGTTCCGCCCGGTTGGGTCGGCGGTGGTGGCCGACCTCCATCCGAGCCAGCGGGTCCGGGCCTTCGGGTTGCTGTTCTGGGCGGCCAACCTCGGCTTCTCCATCGCCACGATCACCGCGGGGGTCCTGGCCCGGTATGGGTATGGACTCTTGTTCTGGATCAATGCCACGGCCTCGATCATCGCGGCGCTGATCGTCTGGCGCCGGATTCCCGAGACCCGGCCGGCGACACCGAATCAGCCCCGCCGAGCGCTGCTGCCGGTGCTCCTGCGCGACCGGCTGATGATCGTCATGGTGTTGATCTACGTCGCCTATTTCACCCTGTTCCTGCAGACCTTCGCGACGCTACCGCTCGTCATGACGGCAGACGGTCACGGCCCCGCGACCTACGGCGCCGTGCTGGCTCTGAACGGGATCGTCATCGTGGTAGGCCAACCACTGGCGGTACGGCTGCTTGCCGGTCGCGACCCCAGCTCGGTGCTGGCCGTGTCCATGCTCCTGGCCGGTGCCGGCGCCGGTTTGGGCGCCCTCGTAGAGAGTGGTGTCGGCTACGCGGGATCGGTCCTGGTCTGGACCCTCGGCCAGATCGGCATCGCCGTGATGTTCGGCGCCACCTTCGCCGGCCTCGCACCGGCGGACCTGCGCGGCAGGTACATGGGCATCGCCTCCGCCACTTGGAGTGTCGGCGCCGTGTTCGGCCCGCTGGCCGGCACCGTACTGCTCGACCATGCCGGACGGACGGCTCTGGCAGCGGCGTGCGCGATCACCGGGATCGCTCTCTTCGCCGCCCAGCAGGCGCTCGGCCCGGCGCTCCGCCGCCGAAGCGGAAGCTGACCCACGCCCGTCTGTCCGCTGTGAAAGTCTCGGTTTTCGGTACGGGTACCACCCTCGCTCCAGCTCAGGAAGAGCAGCCCTCCTCCGCGGCTCTGCCCTCGTCTCCACGCGCTGTCGGACGACAAGGTCGCCGCCGTGACCAAGTGATCCACTGACGACAAACCGCTCAGGCCATCGCACCCTCTTGCGCCTTCAGCACACAGAGATGGGTTCGTTGGATCATCCGCGACTGCTACCGGGCCCCCTCTCGGCGAACGGCGGGGCCGGTGACGATGGCACCGCAGCCCTTCGACCGCCGACCGCGGTGCACTGCGTCACCCCCAGGGCGCTTCGCTTGGCGGTCGGGCGCGAGCCGTGCGAGTGGCGGTCAGGCAACGCCTCAGGAGCGCCGTGGCCGCGCGCAAGGGGGCGTCGGCGGCGGGCGCGTTGCGTTGTGCGCCGCTGCACGGCGTTTTGCCGGCCGGGGTGCTCGGTGGTGGGTTGCGGGGTGGCGGGACGGCGGCGGCGCCTTCGGGAGCGCCGTGGCCGGTGTGCAGGGGGCGTCTGCGGCGTCGGCGGGCGGGTCCCGGTCGGTGCGCGGAGGTCCGTGTGGCGTCGGCGGGCGGGTTCTGGTCGGTGCGCGGAGGGCCGTGTGGCGTCGGCGGGCGCGTCTGCGCGCGTTAGGGAGTGTCGTCGAGTGTGCCTTCGCGGCTGGAGAGGAGGCGGCGGAGGGATTTGAGGCGGGTGGGGTCGGCGTTGCCGGCGGCGACCCAGGCGTCCAGGGCGCACTCCGGGCCCAGGTGCGTGCAGCCCTTCGGGCAGTCGACCGTGCCCTCCACCAGGTCCGGGAACGCGGCCAGGACCGTTTCCATGGACACGTGGGCCAGGCCGAAGCTGCGTACGCCCGGGGTGTCGATGATCCAGCCGCTCTCCGGCAGCTCCAGCGCCACGGCCGAGGTGGAGGTGTGGCGGCCGCGGCCCGTTACGGCGTTGACCTGGGAGACGGCGCGGTTGGCGTCGGGGACCAGGGCGTTGACCAGGGTGGACTTGCCGACGCCCGAGTGGCCGACCAGGACGCTGACGCGGCCCTTCAGGTGGTCGCGGAGCTCCTCCAGGGAACCGCCCTTGTGCACGACGACATGCGGGACGCCCAGCGGCTCGTAGAGGGCCACCAACTCGTCGGGCGGGGCGAGGTCGGACTTGGTGAGGCAGAGCAGGGTGTCGATCTCGGCGTCGAACGCGGCCACCAGGATGCGGTCGATCATGCGGGGCCGGGGCGGCGGGTCGGCCAGGGCGGTGACGATGACGAGCTGGTCGGCGTTGGCCACGACCGGGCGCTCGATGCCGTCGGTGTCTTCGGTGTCGTCGGCCGAGCGGCGCAGCATCGACGTGCGGGGCTCCACGCGGACGACCCTGGCCAGCGTGTCCGGGCGGCCCGAGACGTCGCCGACGAGGGCCACCCGGTCGCCCACCACGATGCCCTTGCGGCCCAGCTCGCGGGCCTTCATGGCCACCACCAGGCGCCGCTGCGGCTGCTGCTTGCGTTTCTGCGCGGACCCCTTCGGGCGCTCGGGCTCGACCAGCGTCGTGTAGCGGCCGCGGTCCACGGCCACCACGAAGCCTTGGACGGCGTCCTCGTGCGCAGGACGGATCCGGGTCCGCGGCCTGGAGCCCTTGCCCGGCCTGACCCGTACGTCGTCTTCGTCGTACTCCCGCTTCTTCAGCGGTCTGCTCCCATGTCCTCGCTCGCTTTCGCTCGATGACCTGCGCGGTCGCCCCCGGTCAGGCCGGAGACGCGTCGTCGGCCGGCCGGTGCTGATGGGGGATCGGACGCCGCCGCGGGCAGGCCGGGGTGGCGTCGTGTCGGTGGATCTTTGTCTCGCCGTACAGGCGGCGGACCCTCACGGACCGCCCTTTTCCGACGTGCCCGGCGTTTCCGGTGCGAAACCCGCGCCCGAGGGCAGGTACCGCCGGGTCACCGGGCCTCCAACATGCCGTCCCACATCCGGACGAACTCCGGCAGGGTCTTGGCGGTCGTCGCGATGTTCTCCACCTCCACGCCGGGCACCCTGAGGCCGATCACGGCTCCGGCCGTGGCCATGCGGTGGTCGTCGTAGCTGAGGAAGGTGCCGCCGTGCAGCGGGCGGGGGCGGATGATCAGGCCGTCGGCGGTCTCCTCGGCGTCGCCGCCCAGCCGGTTGATCTCGGTGGCGAGCGCGGCCAGCCGGTCGGTCTCGTGGCCGCGCAGGTGGGCGATGCCCCGGATGCGGCTCGGCGTGGTCGCGAGCGCGGCGAGGGCGGCGATGGTAGGCGTCAGCTCGCCCACCTCGTGGAGGTCGGCGTCGATGCCGGTGATCTCGCCCGTGGGCCGCCCCGTGACCACCAGGTCGGCTCCGTCGGGGGAGCGGGTCACGGTGGCGCCCATCGCGGTGAGGAGGCCGCGCAGGGCGTCGCCGGGCTGCGTGGTGCGCTCCGGCCAGGTGGGGATCGTCACCGTGCCGCCCGTGACCAGGGCGGCGGCCAGGAACGGGGCCGCGTTGGACAGGTCGGGCTCCACCGTCATGTCTCTGGCCGCGATCGGGCCGGGCTCGACGCGCCACACGTCGGACTCGCTGTCGTCGACCGTGACGCCCGCCGCCCTGAGCATCTCCACGGTCATCTCGATGTGCGGCTGCGAGGGCACCGGCGGGCCGACGTGGCGGATCGTGATGCCCTTCTCGAACCGCGCCGCCGTCAGCAGCAGCCCCGACACGAACTGCGACGAGCCCGACGCGTCCAGCGTGACCTCGCCGCCCGCCAGCGGCCCGCTGATCGTGAACGGCAGCGCGTCGTTGTCGATCCTGGCGCCCAGCGAGCGCAGGGCGTCGAGGATGGGGCCCATCGGACGCTTGCGCGCGTGCGGGTCGCCGTCGAAGGCGACCGGGCCGTCGGCCAGGGCGGCCACCGGCGGGACGAACCGCATGACCGTGCCGGCCAGGCCCGCGTCGATGCTCGCGCCGCCCCGGATCGGGCCCGGCGTCACGTGCCAGTCGACCCCCGCGGCGCTCTCGTCGGCGGGCTCCAGCGTGGCGCCCAGGGCCCGCAGGGCCGACGCCATCAGGTCCGCGTCGCGGCTGCGCAGCGCCCGTCGCACGAC
>NZ_JBSFTC010000252.1:0-16728 GCF_053590415.1 Nonomuraea sp. NPDC003201 | reverse complement strand
GGGCGGCGGCCGCCGCCCGGCCCGCAGCGCCGCGCCGGCGCCGAAGGAGACGAGATAGCCGAGGTCCGGATCCTCGCCGTCGCGCAGCCGCCGCAGGCAGTCGACCGCCCAGCAGCCCACCTGGGGGAGCACCAGCAGCTCCGCCATGAGCCGCGGATCGCTCTCCTGCAGCTCGGCCAGCGCGCGGAACGCGGCATCGGCGTCCGTCCCGCGCACCTGCCGCCGCACGGCCTCCACGAGCAGCTGATTCCTGTGGAGCTGGATCTCCCGGAGCCGGGTCAGCAGCTCGGAGGTGAGGTCGTCGTCGACCAGGCGGTGGCAGATCTCGTACGTCTCAGCGGCCGAACACTCGTTCAGCCATCGCACGGGACGGCACCGTTGTTGGCATCCTCCTGCCACAGCCGATCCCACGGCCCCCTTCGCCCGAGGATCTTGCTCACCAGCCCGTCGAGGGTGGCGTCGTCGAGTTCGGTCAGTTGGAGCAGCGTCATGTCAGTCAGCTCCGCAAGCCCGGTGCCAACCGCGTGAGCCGGTTCCCCCATAGAGAGTCCCTCCTAGGCTGCTGCCGAGATCATACGACGGCGCTTTGCCCGAATGAAATGCCGGTGAATACGGCTCGGTTTTCGGCCGGTGCCAAACCCGGGTGACGACCTGCTTGTGGCCACCCACAACACACACCGTGTGACTTCGTTGGTTCTACAATTGCCGCAGGTCAGAGGCATGACGAACACTGGGCCGCATGAACCTTGGCCCTGTCGACTCCTCTCAGGTCCCGCGTTTCGCCGGGCTCGCCACCTTCGCCCGCCTGCCCAGGCTCGACCAGGTCGAGCGGGCCGACGTGGCGGTCGTGGGCGTGCCGTTCGACACGGGCGTGTCCTACCGGCCCGGCGCCAGGTTCGGCCCGGCCGCGGTCCGGGAGGCCTCCCGGCTGCTGCGGCCGTACCACCCGGGGCTGGACGTCTCGCCGTTCGAGCGGGCGCAGGTGGTCGACGCCGGTGACATCGCGGCCAACCCGTTCGACATCGGGGCGGCCATCGAGAGCATCGAGGGCGCGGCGGACTCGATCGACGCCAAGCTCGTCGCGATCGGCGGCGACCACACGATCGCGCTGCCGCTGCTGCGGTCCGTGGCCAGGAAGCACGGCCCGGTGGCGCTGCTGCACTTCGACGCCCACCTCGACACCTGGGACACCTATTTCGGCGCCGAGTACACGCACGGCACCCCGTTCCGGCGGGCGGTGGAGGAGGGCCTGCTGGACACCGAGGCCGTCAGCCACGTCGGGATCAGGGGCCCGCTGTACGGCAAGAAGGACCTCGAGGACGACCGGCGGCTCGGGTTCGGCATCCTGACGGCGGCCGACGTGCTGCGGCGCGGCCTCGACGAGGTGATCGACGTGCTGCGGCAGCGCATCGGCGACCGGCCCCTGTACGTGTCCGTCGACATCGACGTGCTGGACCCGGCCCACGCCCCGGGCACGGGGACGCCGGAGGCGGGCGGCCTCACCAGCCGGGAACTGCTGGAGATCCTGCGCGGCCTGGCCGGCCGCAACCTGGTCGGGGCCGACGTCGTCGAGGTGGCCCCGGCGTACGACCATGCGGAGATCACCTCGATCGCCGCCTCCCACGTGGCCTACGACCTCGTCAGCCTGCTGGCGTTGCAGGAGCAAGCATGAGTCTCACCGAGATCGAGACGTACGGGGTCGAGCGCATCCCCGACGCGGACCGCAACGCGCGCCCGATCGACCTGTTCCGGCTGGCGTTCGGAGGCGCGAACACCTTCGCCACCTGCGTGCTCGGCGCCTTCCCCATCCTGTTCGGCCTGTCGTTCTGGCAGGGGCTGGCCGCGACCGTGCTCGGGCTCGTGGTCGGCGCGCTGATCCTGGCGCCGCTGTCGCTGTTCGGGCCGCTCAACGGCACCAACAACGCCGTCTCCTCCTCCGCCCACCTGGGCGTGCACGGCCGGGTCGTGGGCTCGTTCCTGTCGCTGCTGACCGCGATCGCGTTCTTCTCGATCTCGGTGTGGTCGTCGGGGGACGCGCTGGTCGGCGGCGCCCACCTGCTGGCCGGGCTGCCCGACACCGACCTGTCGTACGGCGTCGCGTACGCGCTCTTCGCCGTCCTCGTGCTGATCGTCTGCGTGTACGGCTTCCGCTTCATGCTGTTCGTCAACAAGATCGCGGTCGCGGCGGCGTCGCTGCTGTTCATCCTGGGGGCGTTCGCCTTCGCCGGGGACTTCGACCCGTCCTATCCGGGCACGCTCCCGGCCGGCGACCCGCTGTTCTGGCCGTCGTTCATCGGCGCGGCGCTGATCGTGCTGTCGAACCCCGTGTCGTTCGGCGCATTCCTGGGCGACTGGTCCAGGTACATCCCGGCCACGACGCCGAAGTCCCGGGTGATGGCCGCCGCCTTCCTGGCGCAGCTCGCCACCATCCTGCCGTTCCTGTTCGGCCTGACCACCGCCTCGATCATCGCGACCAAGGCCGCCGACTACATGGACCCGGCCGCCCCCAACTACGTCGGCGGGCTGCTGGCCGTCTCGCCCGGCTGGTACTTCGTACCGGTCTGCCTGATCGCCCTGATCGGCGGCATGTCCACCGGCACGACCTCCCTCTACGGCACCGGGCTCGACTTCTCCAGCGTCTTCACCCGCTTCTCCCGGGTGCAGGCGACGGTGTTCATCGGCACGCTGTCGATCGTGTTCATCTTCATCGGCCGCTTCGCCGCGAACCTCACCCAGAGCATCTCCACGTTCGCCACGCTGATCATCACGTGCACGGCGCCGTGGATGGTGATCATGATGCTCGGCTACGTGACCCGCAGGGGCTGGTACGACCCCGAGGCGCTCCAGGTCTTCAACCGGCGCCAGCGCGGCGGCCGCTACTGGTTCGCGCACGGCTGGAACTGGCGCGGGCTGGCCGCCTGGCTCGTCTCCGCGGGCCTCGCGCTGCTGTTCGTGAACCTGCCGGGCCAGTTCGTCGGCCCGCTGGGTAACCTGGCCGGGGGAGTGGACATCTCGCTGCCGGTGGGCCTGGCCGTCGCGGGCGTGCTCTATCTGGCGCTGCTGACGGCGTTCCCGGAGCCCCGCGAGGTGTGCGGTCCCGAGGGCCCGCGCCTGGTGCGCACGGCCGACACGCCGATCCTGCCCATCGTGGAGACGGTGGGCTAGCGAGTGCCCCAGGAGTAGGTCTGCTTACGCAGCTTGAGATAGACGAACGATTCCGTGGCCCGCACGGCGGGGATGGCGCGGATCTTGCTGAGGATCTCCAGCAGGTGACCGTCGCCCTCGCAGACCACCTCGACGATCACGTCGAAGGAGCCCGCCGTGAGGACCACGTAGTCGATCTCGTCGATGGCCGCGAGCTCGTCGGCCACGGCCTCCAGGTCGCCCTCGCAGTTGATGCCGATCATGGCCTGCCGCGGGAATCCGAGCGTCAGCGGGTCGGTGACCGCGACGATCTGCATGACGCCCGCGTCCTGCAGCCGCTGGACGCGCTGACGCACGGCGGCCTCCGACAGGCCCACCGCCTTCCCGATCGCCGCGTACGGCATACGCCCGTCGGACTGGAGCTGCTCGATGATCTGCTTGGACAGATCGTCGAGCACCACCGGCCCGGCATTGGCGTTGTTGCGGCGTACGCGGGGCGGCGTCGTCATCGACGGAATCCTCCTACTGGTCCGGCGTTACGGGTGCGTTCCCGCTGAGTTGCCGTCCTGGTGCGACATGTTGTCAGTTCCTGGCGGCCTGTCAAGCGAATTCGTAGCAATTTGGTATCTTCACCACGAAATCCCTTGTCGAGATGCACCTGCTCTGTAAGAGTCGCGGCATCTCAGCCACCCACTTGGAGGGCGCATGATCCGTCTACAGAACTTCATCAATGGTGAGTTCGTGGACGCCAAGAGCGGCAAGTTCTCCGACATCATCGACCCGTGCACAGGCGAGGCCTACCTGCAGGCCCCTGTCTCCGGCCCGGAGGACGTCGATGCCGCCTTCGCCGCCGCTGCCGCCGCGTTCGAGTCGTGGGGCAGGAGCACGCCGGGTGAGCGGGCCAACCTCCTGCTCAAGGTCGCCGACGCGATCGACGCGCGGGCCGACGAGATCAACGAGGCGGAGTGCCTCAACACCGGCAAGCCGCGGGCCCGGATGGCCGAGGACGAGACCCCGGTGGCCGCCGACCACTTCCGCTTCTTCGCGGGCGCGGCGCGCACCCTGGAGGGCCCCACGGCCGGCGAGTTCCTCGCCGAGCACACCAGCGTCATCCGGCACGAGCCGATCGGTGTGATCGGCCAGGTCACGCCGTGGAACTACCCGATGATGATGGCGGTCTGGAAGATCGCCCCGGCCCTGGCGGCCGGGAACACGGTCGTGCTCAAGCCGTCCGACACCACCCCGGCCTCCACGCTCAAGCTGGCCGAGATCCTCGGCTCGGTGCTGCCCGCGGGCGTCTTCAACGTCGTCACCGGCGACCGCGAGACCGGCGCCCTCGTGGTGAGCCACCCCACCGCCTCCATGGTCGCCATCACCGGCTCGGTCGGCGCGGGCATGTCGGTGGCCAAGAGCGCCGCCGAAGACCTCAAGCGCGTGCACCTGGAGCTCGGCGGCAAGGCCCCGGTCGTGGTGTTCGAGGATGTCAAGGACCTGCGCAAGGCCGCCTCCGACATCGCCACCGCCGGTCTCTACAACGCCGGCCAGGACTGCACCGCCGCCTGCCGCGTGCTGGTGCACGAGAGCGTGCACGACGAGTTCGTGGCCGCGCTCGCCGAGGCCGCCGCCGCCACCGTGACCGGCGACCTGGGCAACGAGGACGCGCTCTACGGGCCGCTCAACAACGAGAACCAGCTGTCCAGGGTCCAGGGCTTCATCGACCGGACCCCGGCGCACGCCAAGGTCCTCACCGGCGGTCACCGGGTCGGCGAGAAGGGCTACTTCTTCGCGCCGACGATCGTCGACGGTCTCAAGCAGGACGACGAGATGGTGCAGAACGAGGTCTTCGGCCCCGTGATCACCGTCCAGACGTTCGCCGACGAGGCCGACGCGCTGGCCAAGGCCAACGACGTGAAGTACGGCCTGAGCGGCTCGGTCTGGACCTCCGACCACGGCCGGGCCATGCGGATGTCCAACCGGCTCGACTTCGGCGTGGTCTGGGTCAACACGCACATCCCGTTCGTCTCGGAGATGCCGCACGGCGGCTTCAAGCACTCCGGGTACGGCAAGGACCTGTCGGTGTTCGGCCTGCACGACTACACCCGGGTCAAGCACGTCATGCACTACATCGGCGAATAGGACAACGGCTGGGATGACTGAGCTGAATGCGATAGAGCTTGAGGACGTCGTCAAGGAGTACCTCTCGCATGGCGAGGTCGTCCAGGCGGTCAAAGGCATCACCCTGGACATCGCCGAGGGGGAGTTCTTCTCCCTCCTCGGCCCGTCCGGGTGCGGCAAGACCACGACCATGAGGATGATCGCGGGGTTCGAACCGCCCTCGAAGGGGCTGGTGCGGCTGCACGGCAAGGACGTCACGGACGTCCCGCCCAACAAGCGCGACGTCAACATGGTCTTCCAGTCCTACGCCCTCTTCCCGCACATGAGCGTCTGGGACAACGTGGCCTTCGGGCTGAAGCAGCGCAAGACGCCGCAGGAGGAGATCAAGCGGCGGGTCGGCGAGATGCTGGAGATCGTCGACCTCACCGGCAGGGAGAAGCGCCGCCCGCGCGAGATGTCCGGCGGCCAGCAGCAGCGCGTGGCGCTGGCCCGCGCGCTGGTCAACCGGCCGCGGGCGCTCCTGCTCGACGAACCGCTCGGCGCGCTCGACCTCAAGCTGCGCCAGGCCATGCAGATCGAGCTCAAGCGCATCCAGCGCGAGGTCGGGATCACGTTCGTGTACGTGACCCACGACCAGAACGAGGCGCTGACCATGAGCGACCGGATCGCCGTCATGAACGACGGCCTGGTCGAGCAGCTCGCCGGGCCGCGGGAGATCTACGAGCGGCCCGCGACCGCGTTCGTGGCCGGCTTCATCGGCACCTCCAACCTGCTCACGGGCGCCGCGAGCGGCGGCGAGCTGAAGATCGGCGGCGGCCGGGTGCTGGTGTCCGGGCACGACGGCGACGTGACGGTGACCGTGCGGCCCGAGAAGATCACCATCGACACGGTGGAGCCCGGTCAGGGCCTGAGCGCCGTGCGCGGCACCGTCGCCGAGGTGGTCTACCTGGGGACCTACAACAGCTACACGGTGGCTCTCGCCGACGGGGCCGAGATCACTGTGTTCCAGCAGAACGCGCTTGACGCATCGGCCACGGCGGAGCGGGGGGACTCCGTGTGGCTGTCGTGGCAGGCGCAGCACTCATATGTGATTGGAAGTCGATAGCAGCTCATGAACCACCCCATGCTCCGCTCCCGTCGCGATTTCTTCCGGGTCGCCGGGTTCTCCGCCGCAGGGCTCGCGCTGGCCGCGTGCGGCGTCCAAGGACAGAAGGCCGCGCCGCCGAAGGCCGACGCGGTCAAGGATTTCTGGGCCAAGCAGACCAAGCACGGCAAGGTCGTCTTCGCCAACTGGCCCGAGTACATGCCCGAGGACAAGGCCCCGCTGGAGAAGTTCAAGCAGGCCACCGGCATCTCGTACGAGTACAAAGAGGTCATCCAGGAGAACGCCGAGTTCTTCGGCAAGGCCGACCCCGTGCTGCGTGCGGGGCAGTCGCTGGGCTACGACATCGTCGTCATGACCAACGGCGTCCAGCTCCAGCACATGATCGAGCTGGGCTACGTGACGCCGCTCGACCACTCCCAGCTCCCGAACTTCGAGGCCAACGCCGGCCAGAAGTACAAGGAGCGGACCTACGACCCCGGCAACAAGTACACGGTGCCGTACACGTCGGGGGTGACCGGGATCGCGTACAACACCAAGTACGTGAACGAGGACATCACCAGCATCGAGTCGCTGTTCGACCCCAAGTACAAGGGCCGGGTCGGCATGATGGCCGACGCCCAGGAGATCGGGAACTTCGGCATGTTCGCGCTGGGCATCGCGCCCGAGAAGTCGACCGAGGCGGACTGGAAGAAGGCCGGGGAGAAGCTCAAGGCGCAGCGCGACGCCGGAATTGTCCGGAAATATTACGATCAAAGCTACATCGACGCTGTGTCCAAGGGCGACGTCTGGATCAGCATGGCCTGGTCGGGCGACGTCTTCCAGCGCCAGCTCGCCGGCGAGCCCGTCAAGTTCGTGGTGCCCGAGGAGGGTGGCACGATCTGGACCGACAACATGCTCATCCCCAAGAACGCGGCCAACCCGGTGGACGCGCTCATGCTCATGGACTACCTCTACCAGCCGGCCGTGGCCGCCGAGCTGGACGAGTTCATCCAGTACGTCACGCCGGTCCCGGCCGTGCAGGACCTGCTGAGGGAGAAGGCCAAGACGGCCAAGGGCAAGGACAAGAAGTCCCTCGAGGAAATGATCGACAGCCCGCTCATGTTCCCCACCGAGGCCGACTACGCCAAGCTGCACAACTACACCCCGCTGACCACGCAGCAGGAGCAGGTCTACAACCCGATCTTCCAGTCCATCACCCAGGCGTAGCGCATGAGGCGGCTCACCCCTTATCTGCTGGCGCTGCCGAGCTGGATGTGGCTGGCGATCTTCCTGGTCGTCCCCATGGCCGCGATGGCCTCGGTCTCCCTGCAGACCGGCAACGCCATCGACGGCTTCGCCATGACGTTCAGCTTCTCCAACTACAGCGACGCGCTCGGCCGGTACAGCACCCAGCTGGTGCGCTCGCTGCTGTACGGCGGCCTGGCCACCGTGGCCATGCTGGTGATCGGGTACCCGGTGGCGTACTGGATCGCGTTCAAGGGCGGCACGCGCAAGTCCGTGTACCTGTTCCTGCTGTTGCTGCCGTTCTTCGTGTCGTTCGTGCTGCGCACGATCTCGTGGAACTTCCTGCTGTCGGACAACGGCATCCTGTTCGGCACGCTGAAGGGCTGGGGGCTGCTGCCCGAGGACTTCCACGTGCTGGCCACGACGGTCGCGGTGGTGGGCGGGCTGACGTACAACTTCCTGCCGTTCATGATCCTGCCGATCTACGTGTCGCTGGAGCGGGTGGACCCGCGGGTGATCGAGGCGGCCCAGGACCTGTACGCCACGCGGACGTCGGCCTTCCGGCGGGTGGTGCTGCCGCTGTCGCTGCCGGGGGTGTTCGCGGGGGTGCTGATGACCTTCGTGCCCGCCACGGCCGACCCGATCAACGCGCAGATCCTCGGCGGCACGGCCAACACGATGATCGGCAACATCATCCAGACCGAGTACCTGACGAACCTCAACTACCCGACCGCCTCGGCCCTGTCGTTCACGCTGATGGCGGTGCTGCTGGTGGGCATCTTCATCTACGCCAGGGCGCTCGGGACGGAGAACGTGCTCGAGGCGGCGGCCCGATGAGAGGGATCAGGCTCGGCGACCGGCTTCTCCACATCTACACCTGGATCATCATCCTCTGGCTGTCCTCGCCGATCGCCGTGATGATCCTCTTCGGCTTCAACGACAAGAAGAGCAAGTCGAACACCTCCTGGCAGGGCTTCACGCTCCGCTGGTACGCCGAGCTGTTCGACATCTCCGACCTGACCGTGGCGCTGCGCAACTCGCTGGTGATCGCCGCGGTCAGCACGATCATCACGGTCGTGATCGGCACCATGCTGGGGCTGGCGATCGGACGGCACCGGTTCCGCGGCAAGGGAGTCACGAACTTCCTGGTCTTCGCCGCCATCTCCACACCCGAGCTGGTCATGGGCGCGTCGCTGCTGTCGCTGTTCGTCTCGGGGAACGTGCCGCGCGACGCGAACACGATCATCGTCTCCCACGTGCTGTTCTCGCTGTCCTTCGTGGTGGTGACGGTACGCGCGCGGATCGTCACGCTGGACCCGTCGCTGGAGGAAGCGGCCAGGGATCTGGGGGCGACGGCCTGGGGGACGTTCAGGCAGGTCACGCTGCCGTCGATCATGCCGGGCGTGATGGCGGGCGCGATGTTGTCGTTCGCTCTGTCCATCGACGACTACGTGGTCACCAGCTTCGTCAACGGCTCGACCGTCACCTTCCCCCTGTGGATCGTCGGTGCGGTCAAGACCGGGATCCCACCGCAGGTCAACGTCATGGGTACGCTGATCTTCGGCATCGGGGTGCTGATCGCGATCGGAAACGCGGTGGCGGCACGGCGCCGTACCTAAATATCCTCCACGAACTTCGTAGGGAAGTGGGATTTGTGGATCCGCTGAAGGCGCTTGCTGACGCGGAGCGCAAGCCGTACTGGCTGGACAGCCCGGCCAGACCAGAGCCGCGACCGCGGCTCGACCAGACAACGAGCGCCGACCTGGTCGTCGTCGGCGGAGGCTTCTCAGGGCTGTGGACGGCCCTGATGGCCAAGGAACGCGATCCGTCCCTGGACGTCGTCCTGCTCGAAGGACGCAGGATCGGCTGGGCCGCCACCGGCCGCAACGGCGGGTTCTGCATGGCGACCCTCACCCACGGGCTGGCCAACGGCCTGGAACGGTGGCCGGACGAGATCGGGCGCCTGGAGCGCATGGGCGTGGCCAACCTCGACGAGATCGAGCAGACCCTGGAGCGCTACGGCGTCGACTGCTCCTTCGAGCGCACCGGGGAGCTGCACGTGGCCACCGAGCCGTGGCAGCTCGACGGGCTGCGCGAGCACCTGGAGTCGATCTCCGAGCTGGGGCTCGACTACGTGCCGCTCGACCAGGAGCAGGTGCGCGCCGAGGTGAACTCGCCGACCTACCTGGGCGGGCTCTGGGAGCGCAGCGGGTGCGCCATGCTCGACCCGGCGCGGCTGGCATGGGGGCTGCGGGAGGCGTGCCTGAAGCTGGGGGTGCGCGTCCACGAACGCACCCCGGTCCGCTCGCTGCGCGACGACGGCAGGACGATCACGCTGCGCACGCCGTACGGCGCGGTCGCGGCGCGGCAGGTGGCGCTGGGGACCGGGGTGTTCCCGCCGCTGCTGCGGCGGCTCAAGCACTTCGTGGTCCCCGTGTACGACTACGCGCTGATGACCGAGCCCCTGACGGACGACCAGCTCGCCGAGGTGGGCTGGCGCAACCGGCAGGGCGTGGGCGATTCGGGCAACCAGTTCCACTACTACCGGCTGACCGACGACAACCGGATCCTGTGGGGCGGCTACGACGCCGTCTACTACAACGGGGGTCTGGTCAAACCCGAGTACGAGCAGCGCGACGAGACGTTCGTCAAGCTCGCCGAGCACTTCTACGACACCTTCCCCCAGCTCGACGGGGTACGGTTCACCCACCGGTGGGGCGGGGTGATCGACACCTGCAGCCGGTTCAGCGCCTTCTACGGCCAGGCGCACGGCGGTCGGCTGGCCTACGCCACCGGCTACACCGGGATGGGCGTGGGCGCCACCCGCTTCGGCGCGAACGTCATGCTCGACCTGCTGTCGGGTGAGTCCACCGAGCGGACCGAGCTGCGGATGGTCAAGGAGAAGCCGATGCCGTTCCCGCCGGAGCCGGTGCGGTCCGGGGTCATCCAGTTCACCCGGTGGTCGATCGCGCAGGCCGACCAGCACCAGGGCAAGCGCAACCTGTGGCTGCGCGCGCTCGACCGGATGGGGCTGGGGTTCGACTCGTGATCCTGACCACGCGAATCGAGTTCGTGGTCGACGGCCTCACGCTCGCCGGGGACCTGCGGGTCCCCGGCGGCGCGGGGCCGTGGCCCGCTCTGGTGTTCACGGGGCCGTTCACCGGGGTGCGCTCCCAGGTCACAGGTCTGTACGCGGAGCGGCTGGCCGAGCGGGGGTACGTGACGCTGTCCTTCGACCACCGGAACTGGGGGGAGTCCGAAGGGCTTCCGCGCCTGGACGAGGATCCGCAGGGCAAGCTGCGCGACCTGCGGGGGGCGGTGTCGTTCCTGCGGTCGCGGGCCGAGGTGGACAGGGATCGGATCGGGGCGGTGGGGGTGTGTCTGGGTGGTGGCTACGCGCTCAAGTTCGCCGCCTTCGACCCCCGAGTCCGGACATTTATCGGTATCGCGGGCGCGTACAACAACCCGTACAGCATGCGCTCCGGCATGGACTACCAGGCGGCGCTGGCAGGTTTCACGGACGTCCTCGAACGCCAGGACCAGGGCGGCGCCGTGGAGTACATGCCGGTCGTCTCCTCCTCGCCCCCGGAGGAGGGGGAGGCCGCCATGCCGGGCGACGAGCCGTACGCGTACTACGGCACCTCAAGGGGCGCCTCGCCGCACTGGTCCAACTCGGTGACCAGGGCGAGCGTGCGGGAGCTGGTCACGATGGACAACATGATGGGAGCGGACTTCCTGTCGCCCAAGCCGGCGCTGATCGTGCACGGGGTCATCGACCGGTTCTGCTCGCCCGAGGGGGCCGAGGAGGCGTTCCGGCGCCTCGACCAGCCGAAACAGCTTGTCTGGGTGGACGCCAAGCAGCACATCGACCTGTACGACCGCGAACCGTACGTCACGCAGGCCGTGGACGCCACCGCCGCCTTCCTCACCGATCACCTCTGACCACCACCACCGCCTTCTTCGCCGACCACCTCTGAACCACCACCCGGATCGGCAAGGTCCTGTGAAGACTTGACCAGAGACCCACCGAGCACAACGGCCTGATCCGCACCGCATGACATCCTCGCTTGCGACCCCCGACGATCTTTCGGAGGTGGGCGCGTGCGTACGAGGTGGATGCTTGCCTGGCCGATGCTGCTCCTGACCGCGGGATGCGGCGCCGACCAGGCAGCCGTCATCCCCGCGGCGGCCAAGCCGCCGCCGAAGGTGGCCCGCTGCATGCTGAGGATCGCGGCCCCGCGCGCCGGGGTCGCGGCCCGCATCCAGCTCGTACGCGACATCTCCGCCTACATAGGCACGCGCCCGGGCCGCATCGTCTACGGCGCCCTGGACCTGGTCACCGGGATCCATTTCGGGCAGGGAGAGCACGAGAACGACATCATCACCGCCAGCGGCGCCAAGGTGGACATCCTGACGGCACTCCTGCACCAGCGCACCCGCGACCTGGACGAGGAGGAACGCGACCTCGCCGTCCTCATGATCACGGAGAGCGACAACCTCGCCGCGGACGCCCTGTGGTCCCGCGTCGGCGCCTCCTCCGCGATGAGCGCCTTCTACCAGAGCGTGGGCCTGACGGAGACCACACCGGGACCCGCCATCTTCTGGGGCGGCACCCTCACCAGCCCCGCCGACCGCATCCGCCTCCTGAAACTCCTGGTCAAGGGCAGGAAGGGCCGAGAGGGCGATCTGACCGCGGCCGACCGCCGGCTGGTGCTCGGCCTGATGTCCCGCGTCCAGAAGGACCAGTCATGGGGCGTCAGCGCCGCCGCCCGCCCGGGAGACCGGGTGGCCCTGAAGAACGGCTGGACGCCACGCCCGTTCATCTCCGGCACGTGGGCCGTGACGAGCTACGGCCGCATCTCGGGCCCGGGCCGCGACCTGCTGCTGTCGATCCAGACCGACTACCAGCCGGGCCCGGACGCGGGCATCCAGACCATCGAGGGCGTGGCCCGCCTCATCCGCAACCGCCTCGACTCCCTCGCCCCGACCATCACCCGCCCCTGCCCCGTCAACGCCGGCGCCTGACCATCCGCGCCCTACCGCCGTCACCCTCCCCGAGCAAAAGGTCTTCTCGAGGAGGCGCTTCGCGCCGAGGGGCTCAGGCGTTTCTTATTCGGGCGCCTGGCGGCGCAACCCCCCGCGCCTTCGGCGCCATCGCCCGCCCGCGACCCGGTTACCGGTCTGGCCCGCTGGAGACCACCCCGAACCCCCGCTCGCTCCGCTCGCCAGACGCCCCCACCCGTTGACCGGCTATGCGGTGGGCCGACTGATGCCCACCGCGGACCAGCGTGCCGCGGGGCTGTCGTTGCCCGACGGGACAACGCCGAACTTGCGCCCGATCACCAGGTGGGCCTGCTGGATCGGGCCCCGTTGACACCGTGGTCGGGACGCGCAATGGGGCAACTTTCGGGTGCGGTGGAAGAGCGGCTGTGGGATGTGATGGACCACGGGGTGCGGCACGGCGATGGGACGGTTGATATCCGGAGCGATCCCATCCGCCGTGCCCGTCTACCGGGCTCGGCCTGACAGCAGTGCCGCCCAGATCGCGAGAGCTTCAACGATCGAGCACTGGTGGGTCTCGTGAACCACGTTCCCAGCTTCGGCCTGCAGGGTGCGACGGATGAGGGTCTGGCCGCCGCCCTCGCACAGCTCGTAGAACACGGCTCGGCATGTGCAGGTCCAGGCCACGACGCGGACGCGATCCAAGGCACCACATGGTTCCAGCCACGTGAGCCGGACGTGATCACGTTGGGCCATGGGTACGTGCGGACTCAGGCAGCCTTCGCCAGCCGTCACGACACACCTGCGGCCACGATGCTCGGCGCTTCACGGAGCTCGGCGTATCGAGCAGCGAGCCTGCGCGCGGCCCGCTCCGGCTCGAACGCGGAATGATGTGCGTACAGCCAGCGGCCCGTCTGGGAACGGCGCCCCGTCCACCATCGGTACCAGAGGCCGTCCGTCCACACCACGAGCCCGGTCCACACCGACACCAGCGCGAGGCCGCGCCCTTCGTGGACGTCGCCGGGGATCCCCATGCGCGCCAAGGCCGCACGGAGTTCGTCAGCGGCTTTTGGCGCCGACAGCCGTCGTACGGGCTCGAGGCCGGCCGGTTGACGCGGCTCGGGGCAGCAGGCGCACCGATTCCACTCGTTCGACTGATCGTGCCGCATCTGACGTTCCCTCCTGTTGGGGGACGTGGCCTCGGGTCACGCCACGCAGGAGGAACCGTAGGTGCGGGTCGACGGCGGAACCCGCACGGTGGTGAAGGTCAAGGAGCCGCACAAAAGTGCGGGTCAGACGATGCCCGCCCGGTGAGCCAGCCCGCGAAGCTGCGGGGTGCTGGCACGATGCTCCCGCTTGAGCAACTGAGTCAGCACTTCGCGGGGACGGCCACCGTAGCGGACAAGCTCGGGTGAGAGCCGTTCGGCTTCGACGAGCATGTTGACCGACGCGGCGTCCTTGCGCTGCATGGCGTAGGCACGGGCGAGGTCCAGATGCACCTGGGCGCGGCGTCCGACCAGGCCGTTGGACAGGTGTGCCAGGTTGAGGGTTTCGCTGCTGCCGATCGCCTGCCGGGTGTCGCCGAACTCGACGGCCGCCGAGATCTCGTGAATGGTCACGTTGGTTGTGCCGAAGGCGGTCCAGAAGTCATTGCGGTCTTCGCCGAGGGTGTCGGCGATCTGCCGGGCCTGCGCGAGGAAGGTGCGCACTGCGGCCTGGTCGTACGCGGCAGCGGCGGCGGTGACGGCGACCAGGTAGAGCGCGCCCACGATGGGCAGAGAGCGCGGCGTGGGGCGCTTGGAGGCGCTCTGCAACGCGTCGGCCGCCTGGAGGACCAGGTGCAGTGCGCGTTCCGTTTCGCGAAGCCGTATCAGGACGTAGCCGAGCCGGTAGGCGCTCACGGCGGCGAGGAGGGGTTTGTCCGCTTCTTGTGCGGCGGCCAGCGAGCGGTCGGCGGCCACCCAGGCGAGTTCCGCCTCTCCCACGCGGCGCAGGGTCGTGGTCGCGGAGTGGTAGGTCAGCGAGCGAAGGGTTTGGTACGCCCGGCGCTGGGCGACGGGGGCATGGCGGCTGCCCAGTTCGGTGGCCACGATAAGGCGGGGCAACCGCCTGCCGACCTCGTCGTAATGGGTGGCCTGGTAGAGCCGGTTCACGCGGCGGATCTCGTGCCGCAGCCACACGACGCTCTCGGGGGAGCCTTGGGTGTGCTGGGGGTTGATGAGGGAGGCGAGGCCGTCGTAGCCCATCATCGCCTGCTGGATGGCCGATGCTGCCTGGTAGCGCGTCATCGCGTTCGTCTTCTTCACGGTGAGTTCGTCCACGGGCAGGCCGAGGATGTCAGCGAGGGCGATGAGCACGGTGTGGTTGTCCACGGCGCGCTGCCCGCGCTCCACCTGGCTCAGCCAGCTCTCGGAACGGCCGACGAGACCGGACAGGACCGCTTGGGACAGTCCACGGCGACGACGTGCCCGAGCGATCCACCGGCCGATCTCCCCTCGGGCGTCCATGCCATCACCCCTGTGTCTGTCGCTCCCCGACCACGGCGTGTAGCTCCTGCATGATGCGTTCCCAGGATGGCATGCGGGACTGCGGCGGGGCGGCGGGATCGAACAGGACCCGCACGCCCATCGCCCGAAGGGTGTCCAGGCTCCGCTGGAACGCGAGGTGCCGGGCGAGCGCGTCCTTCAGCAGCGGTACGGCCAGGATCGGGACGCCGAACCCCATCACCTCGCACAGCAGCCCGACGGCGAAGGTGTCGGCGATGCCGTTCGCCCACTTGTTGATCGTGTTGAACGTCGCCGGAGCCACGATCACCGCGTCGGCGGGAGGGAGACCCTTGGGATCCTCTGGCATGCGGTACGTGCTGCGGACCAGGTCACCGGTCAGACGCTCCAACTCCGGGACATCGACGAAGCGTTCCCCCATCGGCGTGGTGACCACATGCACCTGCCACCTGGCTGCCCGAGCCATGGGGACCAGGTGATGGAGATCGGCGGCGGCAGGTGCGGCGCAGGCGATCACATAGAGAACACCGCGCGTGCCCTCGTGGGGTTCCATGGTGGTGATCCTAATGAGAGGCCGATGTCCGCTCTCGGTGACCAACCTGTGAATTCGTGCACGGTATGTGAGCCGACCAGCGGGAATGATGTTGCCATTTCCCCAGGCAGGACTCGCCCCTACCGAGGTTGCCCGGGCAGCAAGGACATAGACGAGGTTCGGCCGTCTTCGGGGCCCGCGTCAGGCGGGGTCGGCACAAATGGTTCGCCTGGCTTACGGCGCTCCGCACCGGCCGGCACCGGGTCGGCGAGAACCGGGACGGTGGAGTGCGGCGCGATGTGGACGGCGCTCAGCACGGCGTCTCGGCCCTCGGCCGGCGACCGATACGCCTCTCCTCGCGGGCCGGCCACCGTTTGCTGGAGTGTTCGGGAACTGCCAGAGTGACCAGATGTCACGACTTGTGCCTGAATTGATCTGCTCCGACATCCAGGCCAGCTTGGCCTTCTATCGCTTGCTGGGCTTCAAGATTCGCTACGAGCGACCCCAGGAGCGATTCGCCTACCTGGAGCGTGACGGGGCGGACCTGATGTTGGAGCAGCCGCTGGGCCAGGACCGTCTCTACCCGCGCGCGGAGCTGGACCACCCCTACGGGCGTGGGATCAACCTCACTGTCGAAGTGGATGATGTAGACGAGGTTCACACCACGCTGCTTGCTGCGGGCTATGAGATGTGGTTGCCGTTGGAAGAGCGCTGGTATGAGCGCAGCGTCGACGCCGTCGGCGTGCGCCAGTTCGCGGTGCAGGACCCGGACGGTTACCTACTGCGCATTTCTCAGCAAGTGGGAACCCTCTCTCGATAGCCGCTCACTTTGGCTCGGGGACGTCCTCCCGGCGGTAGGCGGCCGGTAGCCGGTCCGCCTGGCTCTACGGTGGGGGCGGACGTCGAGTGAGCCGAATTCGCCGATGATCGTTTCTGCCGAAACGCCTGCAGGTCAACGCCGACGAGCGCGCGGTAATCGGGGTCGCGTCCGGGGGGTGCGGGGACCGGCAGGGCCCCGCCTGGGGGTGTGGGGGCTCGCCCCCACAGGGCGCTGCCCGAGCTCCATCGCGCGTAGCGCGACTCACTGCGAGGACCGAGCAGTT